>PMBP01000048.1 GCA_003152975.1 Phycisphaerales bacterium
GAAAGCATCCAAAGAAAACGCCGTTTTTGAGCTAATAATAAGCTTTTGACAGTCGAGAGAAAAAATATTTCAAAAAATATGTACTTTTTACTTTACAATATGTAAGATATAGCGTACATTGTGTATGGTATACATGACGCAAGTAAAGACAGAACCAAAGGTCATAAGAAAGGGAACGAATATGAATCGAGCACAAAAAATGGCATGGTGGACGCTGACCTGGGCAGGATTTGCCTTTGTATCAAGTGGTATTGCGACGACCCTGATGTATTTCATCAAGGGATTTCCGGCAGCATACGCAGGTTCGGCATTTCTTGGATTGTTCGGATTGGCTGGGCTTTCACCGATCCTCTTCAAGAAGGATCCGGGACGGTTTGGTTGCGATGAACGGGATCGGCACATTAATCATCAGGCGGCGCTGGCGGCTTTTACGACATCGTATCTGGTGATGGGAATGGCCTGCATGATCCCGTTTTTTGTCATGGGACCAAATGCCAACATATCGATCATCTGGGGCCCGTTGATCTTCATGGCCGGTGGTTTTACTTGCTTTATTGTTCACTCGATCGCCATCCTGATCCAGTACGGCTCCGAGTCCCATCAGGAGACCAACGCATGACTGCGACACCCGAAATCACCAATCACATTCGCCGCCTCCGGTTCGAGCACGGTGAAATATCCCAGCAAACACTGGCCGACCGCGTCGGCGTCACCCGCCAGACCATCCTGGCCATCGAGGCCAACAAGTATTCGCCCTCCCTGGCCCTGGCCTTCCGAATCGCCCGCGCCTTCAACCGCACCGTCGAGGAAGTCTTCCAGTTTAGTTCCGCTCCGCCCGGCGATGGCGGGGCATGATTCATCGGATCGGCTCGGCCGTGAATACGATGCGATACCGGGAACCCTCACTGCAGGTGCGGGGATTTGGAACCAAGATAAAGTCGTCAGAAATGACCGGTTTCAGTTCTGCGCCGTCAACCAGCCGTACATTCTTCAGTCGGACCGGGAAAAACTGGATGATCGGCCTTCCGCCGCGTTGCGATCCATTGCGGTTGACCGGCTCGAAGGTCTTTTCGCCGAGGTTCGGCTTAATCTCGAAGGTCCAGGTGCCCTCTTTTTCCGTTAGCGTCTGTTCCCAGGCCGTCTCGGCCCGGGCCACGCGTGCCTCCCAGGCCGGATCCCCGTAAAGTGCCACCGTGTCGCGGTCATACAGCAAGCCGCGGGCATCATTGGCCGTCAGCCCGGCCTTCCGTGCTTCAGGGCTCACGCCGCCGGAACTGCCCGTCGGCTCTGCGCCCGCCTTTGGCGACATCGTCTCCGGGAAATAAGTCGCCAGCCGATGGATCAGGGCCGCCTGGTTGGCGAAGAATGCCTCCGTAAAAGTGTAGCGGCCCGGTTGCTCAAGAAAATAATCCAGGAAACCCCAGCCCATATATCCGTACCAGGAGTTGACCGTGTACCCGATCATCTGGTTGACGCCGGCGCTGTTCATGAAGGCCAAGGCCATCGCGTCAGTACCGTCGATGTGCCCCATGAGACAATTGCCCACCGCCATATAGACCTTCGGGTTCGGCGATTGAACCGGATATTCTTTCCCCTGCGTATCCAGTCCGTACAAGACACCCTTTCGGCATCGGAATGAACCGTTGCGGTAACTGTACCCGATCTGCCAGTCCCGTTCCGTTGCATGCCCCGAAGTGATGAAGCAATCGGCTTTGTACTCGGTGAGGGTCTTGACCAGGGCCTCGGCGGAATCCTCGGGTCGCTGGATTGGAGCGGCCTGGTCGCCCTTTTCCTTTCGGATNNGCTTTTCCCTTGTCCAGTTCGCTGTACCAGATTCCTTCCCGGCATTTCTCGATCGCAAATTCGGTTCCGCTGGCCACCTTGCCCACGGTCAACGGTTCGCTGTGCTCGGCGATCCGCATCGCGCAGGAAGCATCATAGCCGGTGAGAATGCCCCAGAAACAATCGGCGTATGGGTCCTCATCGAATCGCCGTGTCAACTGATGGATCTGTTGGACAAACTCCCGTGTTGCTTCTGTCGGCCGGGCAACAAAACAAACATACCGCGGGAAACTCTGTCGCAGTTGAGGCAATGCCTCCTCCACGCTTGTTTCATAAATGATGACGGATCCCTGGTGCTTTTTGCATAGCATATCGGATACCCGGCCCCACTCGGTATCGGCCTGGGTCGATTTGGAGACCACCACAACATAATCCGAACCGGCGGCAACGCGGCTCGCCAATGAAACGGCCAACAGGCAACAAAATACCCCTGCCGTTACGGATACTATCCTATACGGTTTCATACGCGCTCGATCGAAATTGTGTTATGGATTTCGCCTTGGCCGATCCATCACTTGACGATCGGCGTCAGCACGATGTTGCGGTAATTGATGCCCGTGTGATCGCCCTGCAGATAGATCGGACCCGGCTTGAATTCGTCCGACCACAAAGCGCCGCCGGTGCAACCCATGATAGGTTCGTTGTCGATCAACATCTGCCCGTTGAGCTTGACCGTCAAGTGCCGATCGCACAATGTGATGTCCAANNCTGTAAAGGCCGCCCATGTTGTGCGAATCCAGCCCGCGACCGGCCGTGTCGGCCACCTGGATCTCGTAGATGCCCCGCAAATATACGCCACTGTTGCCGCCCTTGGGAATGTTGGTTTCCAGCTTGATGTTGAAGTCCTCAAACTC
>PMBP01000357.1 GCA_003152975.1 Phycisphaerales bacterium
TGACGGATATTTCAGGCGATGTGGATCTTTCGCATGTCAGCCAGCTTTTCGAGCTCCTCGGAGTTAACGGTCCCATCAGCAGTATTGAATTAGACGACATTTGCTTTACGGGCGGCGGGGCGCCCCTCAGTGGAGGCAACCTCGCTCCGTCGATCGGCTTTACCAGCCCCTCGGACGGCCAGTACTTCAGCGTGGGTGCCGATATCACGATTGAGGCCTCCGCATGGGATACCGACGGCTCGGTAACGAAGGTGGAATTCTTCGAAGGCGCCAACCGGCTTGGCGAAGACCTGACCGAACCCTACACTGTCGTATGGAAATATGTCCCCGGCGGCGCCTATACCCTGACAGCCAAGGCCACGGATAACAAGGGCGCGTTCCGGAATGCCTCGATCCGGATCTATGTGGGCGAGCCGCTGCTGACCCGCATCGCGGTTTCCCCCTCCACCGCAACAGTCGAAGTAGGACAGACACTCCAATTGACGGCCGCAGGATATGACCAGTTTGGATTCCCGTTTGCGATCAGCCCGAATTGGTCCGTTACGGGCGGCGGATCGATCGATTCGGCCGGTCTTTTCTCAGCCGTCTTCCCAGGCGGGCCTTTCACCGTGACAGCACGGGAAGGTGCCGTGTCGGTAACGGCGGCGGTAACGGTTGCAAAACCCCAGGGCGCCTGTACCGGCGGACCGAGTAGTGGGGACTACACCTATAAAGTCAGTGGGGCCAACGAAAATCCGACGATTACCTTTTTCCCCGGATATACCGGGGTCGGAAGCGGCATCGTGATCTTATACTATGGAACCACTCCGGGTGGCGTCTATCCGGGGCATGTGACATCCCCGAATACCCCAGTGGCAATCACGGCCGCCCTCGGGCAGACCGTTTTTTTTTATTACACCTACAGTGTTCCCGGAGGTGGAGAACGCAATACCGCCAACAATCGGCACCGCGTGGTCGTAGGCGACTGTGGGGTTTCGGTTCAGGGTGATTTGAATGGTGACGGTGGCGTGGGCCTCGGCGATCTCCTGATGATCGCCTTCTTCTGGCTGGATACGAGCTGTGATAGCCAAAATGAGTTCTGCTTTGGCGCCGATACCCAGCCGGACGGTATCGTCAATCTTAAGGATCTTGCGTATATTGCAGGGTACTGGTTGAACTGAACTCGATGCTGATGCACGCTGAATGGACATGGATATACAAATGGGTATCGTTTATCTACACATATTTTAATCTGAAAACACACCTCATGGGTTTGCTCCCAAAGACCTCTGTTGTTTCAAATATCGAGGGAAGAGACGGGGCGGAAATGAGCGGGGGCAAGTGGCGTTGTCGGCGACCTGCTCCATCCGGATTCCATTCGGATCGGGCGTAACACCCAGAATCTCGACTTTGCGCATTGACAACTCCATGGCGAACAAGACCATGCAGCGAACCATGACCTTTCGGTTCAGAAGCTCGACGGAGAGGAAGTCGCAAGCAACCACCGGATGCACTTGTCTTTTTCCTGCTGTTTCAGCAAGACCCGGACCTGCTCTTTGAAAAAATCAATGGCCCGATAGAGTTCTCGGCCGAGACAATATGCCAAACAGGTGATTACGGTATCCAGATTTTCTGTCTGATAGTCCGCAGATCGTAGCAATTCCTTTGATTTCACACAAACACTATCGTCATGACAATGTGTACCTTATGGTATTATAAAAGTTATCGTACGAGAATATTTGCATAGTGTGGGAACATGTTCTTTGAAATATAAATGTTCACTTGGCCTCATAGGTGCATGAGGTAGTGATCCATGTTAGCGGCTGCCTGCCGACCGGAGTAGATCGCCTTGGCAACGAGCGATGCCCCGAGGATGGAATCGCCGGCGGCAAAAACGCCGGGCCGGCTGGTCAAGAAGGCATCATCCACTTTGACATTGCCTCGTTCATCGAGATCCAGGCCGAATTGGCCGACCAGTCCATCCTGTGCCACATGGGCAAAACCCATGGCCAGCAAAACCACATCCACTTTCATTGTGAATTCGGTTCCGGGGATTTCTCTCATCTGCCGGCCGTTGGATCCATCGTTCCATTCCACCTCGACGCCGTGCAGTTCAACCACTCGGTTCTCGATGCCTGAAAGGCCCTTGGTACTGACGCACCATCGACGGGTACATCCTTCCTGGTGGGAACTCGATGCCCTTCCGGTCGCCGACCACAACGGCCAGCGGGAAACCGTCTGAGAACCGTTGGAGGGTTGGGGCAGGATTTCAAACTGATAGATTTCCTTTGCACCCTGACGGCGGGCCGTTCCGACACAATCGCTGCCGGTATCTCCACCGCCAATGACAACGACAGTTTTGTCTTTGACTGAGATCGTTCGTCCCGGATATTTCCCCGCCTCCAACGGTGCATTCACTTGCTGTTTCAGGTAATCGGTCGCAAAGAGGACATTGTCCAGATGGCGCCCGGAGATTCGAAGATCGCTCGGGATCTCGGCGCCGATCGTCACACATGTGGCATCGAACGAATTTCGAAGATAACGGCACGAAATATCTTTTCCAACCGTGATCCCGGTTACGAATTGCACGCCTTCCGCCATCAACTGTCGGAGCCGTCGGTCGAGGATTCGCTTGTCCAACTTGAAGGCCGGAATCCCGTAACGAAGCAGGCCGCCGACACCGTCGTCCTTTTCAAAGACCGTCACTTCGTGGCCGGATCGGGCCAATTGCTGGGCCATGGCCAATCCGGCGGGCCCCGAACCGATGACGGCCACTCGCTTCCCGGTCATTTTCGCCGGCCGCAGGGGCCCAATCCAGTTCTCGGCAAAACCCCGTTCGGCAATCTGACATTCGATATGGCGGATCAGGACCGGCTCGTCATTGACGGTCCGTGTACAGGCCGCCTCACAGAGAGCCGGACAAATACGGCCGGTGATTTCCGGAAAATTGTTGGTGGAATGAAGAATATCGCAGGCGGTGCGCCATTTCGATTTGCTGAGAGAATCATTCATGTCGGGGATCAAATTGCCCAGAGGGCACCCGGACCCGTGGCAAAAGGGAACCCCGCAGTCCATGCAACGGCCAGCCTGGCGAATCAGGTCCGGTTCGGGAAGCGGAACTTCAATTTCAAAGAAATCCCGAATCCGTTCCTCCACGGGTCGGTGAGTAACCTCCTGTCGTTTCCATTCCAGACACTTACTGGCGTTACTCATACCATACCACCTCGGCAACCGGAAGAAGTCACTGGCGAATGGATTCCCTCGTCAATGACCGCGACCCGATTGTTAAATCCTATGGTCTTCGCGAAGGATCATCCGGTATCCGCCATCCAGGTTGCTGGACCAATTCCTCGGAGGCGCTATTTCCTGGAGTCGGTCCACTTGCCCAATGCCGCGGAGACGCTGGTAGATGAGTTGCCATGCACACTGACGGTCGGCCCGCACCTCGCAGCGGTCTTCGCGTGATCCTCCGCAGGGACCGTTGAGCAGTCGTTTGGCACAACGGGTAATGGGGCAGATCCCGCCGAATTGGCTCAGCACGCATGAACCGCATGCGGCGCATTTTTCGGCCCAGACTCCCCGTTCTTCCAGCACGCCAATGAAGGCCGTGTCGAGCCCCGCGTACACCGGTTTTTCGGGGTAGCGTTCGGCGATGGCCTGAACCCCCGCGCCGCAGCCCAGGGATAGAACGGCATCGTTTCGTCCGATGGCTTCGGCGGCCTTCTCGATAAAGACATTGTCGCACTGGCGCTCGATGGTCAGTTCTTCGACGCGGAGCGGATGGCCCGCGATCCGGGAGGCCATGCGTAACGCCGAGGCGATGATGATCACCTCGCGCTCGCCGCCGGCCAGGNNAGGCACACGGTAACGCAGGTCCCGCATCCCAATACGAGAATCTTATCGTGTCGTTTGACAATCTCCATGATTTCAGGGATGGTCTTTCGTTGTGCGACAATCATGCTACAGTCTCCCGTTTTCTGGATGGGCTTGCCGTCCCCAGGGGGCTGGGGCCCAGTTTTCGAATCGTATCCACCATATCGATAATGTTGTCGGCCAGCGGGCGAGCCATCGCCGCGGACACATTGACCATTCGCAAACGCTCTTTCTCCAATCCGATTTCCGCCAGCATCTCTCGCACATAATTGACGCGGCGCTTTGCGCACAGATTGCCTTCGATAAAGTGGCACCCGCCTTCCAGGCAACCGGCCACCAG
>PMBP01000388.1 GCA_003152975.1 Phycisphaerales bacterium
GCTCCGGCACCGGCACCGATCTTTCGACGCTCCGCAGCAGCCGCGAAAAACTTTCCGGCGGCGGCAAGCCGTCGGGTCCGCTGAGCTTCATGCGGGTGTTCGACCAGATTGCCGCGGTCGTCAAGTCCGGCGGAAAGACCCGCCGCGCGGCCAAGATGCAGTCGCTGCGCGTCGATCACCCGGATATTCGCGATTTCATTACCTGCAAGGCCGAGGAAGAGAAAAAGGCCTGGGCCCTGATCGAGCAGGGTTACGGCGGCGACCTGAACAACGAGGCCTACAGCAGCATCATGTTCCAGAACAGCAATCTGTCGGTGCGGGCGACGGACGAGTTTTTGGATGCCGTGGAAAAGGACGGCAAGTGGACCACCCGCTCGGTTACCACTGGCAAGCCCGCCGATGAACATTCGGCGCGGGAACTGATGACGCTGATCGCCGACTCGACCCGCATCTGCGGCGATCCGGGGATGCAGTTTCACACCACGATCAACAAGTGGCACACCTGCCCGAAGTCCGGGTCGATCAATGCGTCGAACCCGTGCAGCGAATACATGTTCNNTCGCTGAACCTGATGAAGTTCCGCAACGAGGATGGTTCCTTCCATGTCGAGAACTTCAAGAAGGCCGTACGGGTCCTGATCCTGGCACAGGAGATTCTGGTCGATAATGGAAGTTACCCCGAAGCCCGTATCACCGAGAACAGTCACCGCTTCCGTCCGCTGGGTCTGGGCTTTGCCAATCTCGGTTCGCTGATGATGAGTTTGGCGCTGCCCTACGATTCGGTGCAGGCGCGAGCGTGGGCCTCGGCGATCTCTGCGATCATGACCGGCACCGCCTACGCCGTCAGCGCGGAAATCGCGGCGAAGAAGGGCGCTTTTGACGGCTATGAACAGAACAAGGAAGACATGCTCAAGGTCATCGGGATGCACCGCGAGCACGCCTACAACATCTCCGAAGTCCATTGCCCGGACTACATGATTCACTCAGCCAAGAACGCCTGGGACCAGGCCTTCGACGCCGGTTCGCAGCACGGTTTTCGCAACGCGCAGGTGACGGTCATTGCCCCGACGGGCACGATCGGCTTTATGATGGANNGCGGCGGCATGCTCAAGATCGTCAACAAGACCGTCCCCATGGCGCTGGAGCGGCTCGGCTACGGCCCCGAAGACATCAAAGAGATCTGCGACGAGGTCGATCAGAACGATACGATTGAAACGGCTCGCAAGCTGCGGCCGGAACACATGCCGGTGTTCGACTGTGCTTTCAAGGCCGTCAACGGCAAGCGTTACATTCATTACATGGCCCATGTCCGCATGATGGCTGCCGTGCAGCCGTTCATCTCCGGGGCCATCAGCAAGACCATCAACATGCCCAAAGAGGCGACGACCGAAGAGATCGCCTCGGCGTACATGGAGGGCTGGAAGCTGGGTCTCAAGGCCGTGGCGATCTATCGCGACGGGTCCAAGCGGATTCAGCCGGTCAATGTCGAAAAGCAGGGCGATAAAGCCAAGAAATCCGCCGTGGCCGAAGAGGCGCCGTCGCCCAAACCCTTCCGCCGCCGTCTGGCCGAGACGCGCAACAGCATCACCCACAAATTTTCCGTCGCCGGTCACGAGGGTTATCTGACCGTCGGTCTCTACGAAGATGGCCAGCCGGGCGAGTTGTTTATCACCATGGCCAAGGAAGGCAGCACGGTCGGCGGCCTGATGGATGTCGTCGGGACCTGCGTTTCGATGGCCCTGCAGTACGGCGTGCCGCTGATTACGCTGGTGGATAAATTCCGCCATGCCCGCTTCGAGCCGGCCGGCATGACCAGCAACAAGAATATCCCCTTTGCCAAGAGCTTGATCGACTATATTTTCTGCTGGATGGGTTGCCAGTTCATCGCCGGTTATGCCGAGAAGAACACGCCCAACGGCGGACACTCGGCCCCCGCGGCTCCCAAGACGGATATCACCGCCAAGCAGCTTGTGGAAAAGACCAAGGATCTGGCCCGCAAGATCGACGAGGCCAAGGCCATGCAGAAAAAACCCGTCGACAAATCCGACAAACCCGAGAAACCGCAGGATGTGATTCGCCGGCCGATCCTGGCCACTTCCACCAAGTCCGATCGGGGAATCGAACGGCCTACCGAGACAATCGTGATGGCGGCTCCCACCGGCATCTATGTCGAGGGACCCGCCGGCGAAGCGGCCCTGATGAACCAGTTCAATGCCCAATTTCAGCATTTTCAGGATGACGCCCCGGCCTGCGATGTTTGCGGATCGATTTGTGTCCGCAATGGCGCCTGCTATCGGTGCTTTAACTGCGGCAACTCAATGGGATGCTCGTAAGTCTTTTTCCAAAAAAGAGTTAAGGGATTGGCCGCCTTCCGGATAGGGCGGTTTTCCGGGTAGCTTCCTAAGGGTAAAACCCTGATTCCGTGACGACTCGACACCGAATCAGGGTTTTTTTACATCTTTTCGTTGACAGATTCATTGTCTGGGATATAATACTGGACTTTTACTGAAATAGACTCAGGAGCAGCAGTAATGAAATCGTATTTGGTCAAAAAAGAAGACGTGCAGAAGCGGTGGTACTTGATCGACGCTCAGGATAAAGTCCTGGGCCGTCTGGCCTCCACGATCGCGACGATCCTGATGGGTAAGAACGATCCGACCTATACGCCGCATGTGGATATCGGCAACTATGTGGTCATAGTGAATGTCGATAAACTCCGTGTGACGGGCCGCAAAGCGGAACAGAAGATGTACAAGCAGTATTCGCGATACCCCAGCGGCCTCAAGCTGGTCCCTTTCCGGGACATGATGTCGCGTCGGCCGGAGCGCGTTTTGCAACTGGCCGTCAAGCGGATGCTTCCGAAGAACCAGATGAGCCGGCACGCCCTCAAGAAGCTGCGGATGTTCTCCGGACCGGAGCACACGCACACGGCGCAACAACCCGAGACCTACAAACTCTAAGCGGATACGCAGGAGATAGTCCCCGATGGCCGATATGGAAAACACCCCGTTGATTGACCCGAATATTCTGAACAAGCCCAAGGATGTCGTGGCGCCGGCCGATTCGTCGGCGATTGCCAAGATGCCCTCCAAGTCCTCCACCGCGCCCGATAAGGGCGGCTATGTGTGGGGCACCGGCCGCCGCAAGACCAGCGTAGCGCGGGTCCGGATCAAGGCCGGCGGGGGCGAACTGAAGATCAACGACCGAAAGCTCGATGCGTACTTCACCCAGCCGCAGGATCGCAAGTCCGTGCTGGCCCCGTTGAAGGCCCTCAATGTATTGTCCAGCTTTGATGTGTTCATCAATCAAAAGGGCGGCGGCACGACCGGCCAGGCGGGAGCGGCCATGCTGGGTATTGCCCGGGCGTTGCTCCGGTACGAGCCGGCCTGGATTGCGGTCCTCCGTGACGGCGACTACCTCACGCGTGACAGCCGGATGGTCGAGCGCAAGAAACCCGGCAGGTCCGGCGCCCGTCGGAGGTTCCAGTTCTCCAAGCGTTAATCGCAGCAGACTCGAACTCCCGAAGCCGCCGGACTTTCCGACGGCTTCTTTTTTTGGCCTACGATGATACGAGAGCACCGAAATATCCAGGGAGCCATGCTGTTTCTGGGATCCAGTGTATTGTTTTGTCTGGCCAGCAGTCTGGTCAAATACGAATGCGACCGGATCGATCCTCTTCATTTGGTGGTGGGACGATTTGCAGTCGGGGCGTTTCTTATGCTGGCGTTGCACGGGGCCGGCCGCATTGTGATGCGCTTTGGCAATAAGCGTCTATTGCTGGTTCGCGGCCTGGCGGGGGGGCTGGCAATCTACCTGAATTTTGTCCTGATCCAGAGGATGGGGCTTGCGAAGTCAACGATGCTGTTGTTTTTGTATCCTTTTTTTGCCAGTATTCTCGGCGTCGTGCTGCTTCGGGAGCGATTTCCGTTAGTTAACCTTGTCGCGATTCTGATCGCCGGATATGGCTTGATACTATTGGTCGGCGGAAGTGGCCAGCTTCTGGATGCATGGACCGCGTTCGGCATCGACGAGGGCTTGGCCGTGTTCGCCGCGTTGCTGTCGGGGGTCGTGGTAATTACCATCCGCAAGCTTCACGACACGGACAACTCCTGGACGATCTATTGTGCCCAGTGTTTGGTGGGGCTGGTCCTGTTTGCGCCACTGGCGGGGTGGAAATCGTGGAGCGGGACGGGCTTTGATGTCGGGATGATGATTCTGATCGGTGTCGTGGCAACCGTCGGTCAACTCATGATGACCGAGGGATTCCGGTATCTGCCCGTTCGAGTGGGATCTCTGATGGGCATGACTGATCCGATGTTTGCCTATCTGGCGGGCTTGGTCCTGTTTCGTGAACCGGTTACCCTGATGGCGGTGGTCGGTGCGATTATGATTCTTCTGTCGTGCGGGATGGTCCTGGCCTGGCGAAAATGAACGCGATTCGGTATTCCGGAGATGAACCGGGAGATTCGGGACTCTTTACGAGGGATAGCATTTGTGGTATGGTTAACCTCCTCAGAAACAAGTCGGAAGCGATAGCGAGTGAATGGAACGGAAAGGATAATCGATGATACGGGTTGCGATCATTGGCGCCAGTGGCTATACCGGTTTGGAATCGATCGAGATTTTGTTGCGGCATCCGGAGGCGAAGGTCACTTACCTGACGGCGCTGCCGGAAGAATGCGGCCCGGCCGAGGTGGTCTTTCCGCGGTTGCGGGGT
>PMBP01000510.1:0-1191 GCA_003152975.1 Phycisphaerales bacterium
CAAGGCGGACCCGTCCATCACGCTGTATGCGTGCGGGGCGCCGGTCTTCTGGGGCAAGGATTGGAACACCACACTGATCCGCGGCCTGGGCGCGGCGATGCAACGGACGACCGATCACCCGCTGATCGGCGGTAATGTACCGCCCTCGACCGAACCGCTGGATGTGTATCGGGATTTCATGGGCGTGCCGGCGGTGCTGGAACGGAAGTGGACCGCGTTGCGGGATGAGATGAAGGCGGGCGGGGCAAACGACCCGCATCTGGCGGTGACGGAGCTGCAACTGTTTGCGCACATCGGCCCCGGCGAAAAGGACGCGCCGCGCAAGCTGACGGGCGAGACGCTGGTGGCACCGGCGACGCTGGCCGAGGGGCTCTACGACACGCTGATCTACCATGCGTCGGTGCGGCTGGCGCCGTTTGTGGAGATGGTGACGCAGTCGGCTACAGTCAATCACGGTGGCGGCCTGCGCAAGAGCCATGAGCGGGTCTTTGCCAATCCGTGTCACTATGCCCAGTCGATGTTCGCCGAGCTGGCGGAAGCGACGCCGGTGGCGGTGGAGATTTCTGCTGCCGAACAGAAGGCACCGATGGTTTTGCCGGAACTGCGAAACGCAGCGCCGGAATGTACCTACAAGGCAATCGACGCAGTGGCGGCCCTCGACAAGAAGGGACAACTCCTGGTTTCGCTGGTTCATCGCGGGACCGAAGGGCCCATCCGGCTGGCGATAACGATCGATGGCGTCAAGGCCGACGGTCAGGTCCGCATCACTCGGCTGGGAGGCGATAAGCCCTGGGCCGTCAACACCCTTGAAAACCCGACGGCGGTGGCGCCCGTGGATTCGACGGCCGCGGTTGCGGGCGGGAAGCTGGAACTTGAAATTCCTTCGTTCACACAGATGCTGGTTCGGATTCCGACGGTTCAGTGATGAGGTAATGATTTGCCTCACGCAAAGCAACAAAGAGTATCTATCCACGGATTTCACGGATTACACGGATTCAAGTTGGTAGATTCTCAAAAGGCAAATACACTTTCTACGGAGGCGACTATGAAGACGAGAACCTGGATTCTGTTGGTTGCGGCAATCGGATTGACCGCGGGCGCGGCCTTGGCACAGGAGGCCGACAAGGCGTCGTTGACCATCTCGGCCGATCAGGGCAAACTGACGATCAATCGCAACATCTACGGCCACTT
>PMBP01000510.1:1241-3310 GCA_003152975.1 Phycisphaerales bacterium
CACTGGAAAGATGGCATCGGCCCGCGCGAAAAACGCCCGACGATGATCAACACCCACTGGGGCGGCGTTACGGAAAACAACGCGTTCGGTACGCACGAGTTTTTCGAGCTGTGCGAACAGCTCGGCTGCGAGCCGTACATCACCGGCAACCTGGGCAGCGGGACGGTCGAGGAGATGGCCGACTGGATCGAGTACATGACCTTCGACGGCGTCAGTCCGATGGCCGACCTGCGCAAGCAGAACGGCCGTGAGAAGCCCTGGAAGCTCAAATATTTCGCGGTGGGCAACGAGAACTGGGGCTGCGGCGGCAACATGCGGCCGGAATTCTACGCCGACCAGTACCGCCGTTTTGCCACCTATGTTCGTAACTACAGCGGCAACCAGATCTTCAATATCGCCTGCGGTCCCAACGGCGAGGACGCCAATTGGCTGGAAGTCGTCATGCGGGATATCGGGCGGCGGATGCAGGGCGTGGCTCCGCACTATTACTGCGGATCGGGCAAGACCAGCCGTTCGGCAACGCAGTTCGCCGAGGCCGACTGGTTCGATCAACTCCGCAAGGCCATGCACATCGAGGATATCCTGAACCAGCAGGAACAGATCATGGACAAATACGACCCCCAGAAGCGCGTCGCGATCATCTTCGATGAGTGGGGCACCTGGCACGCCGTCGAGCCGGGGACCAACCCGGGATTTCTCTATCAGCAAAACAGCTTACGCGACGCGATGGTGGCGGCCTCGACACTGAACATTTTTAACAACCACTGCGACCGCGTGAAGATGGCCAACATCGCGCAGATGGTCAATGTCCTCCAGTCGATGGTCCTGACCGACGACAAGAAGATGGTCCTGACGCCGACCTATTTTGTGTATCTGCTTTACGCGGTCCACCACGACGCGACGCTGCTGCCCACGCAGATGCAGGGGCCGGATTATGCGTTCGAGAATAGCAAGCTGCCGGCCGTGAATGTCTCGGCCTCCAGGGATGCGGCGGGCAAGATCCATGTGACGATCTGCAACATCAACCCCGCCAAGGCCGTCGCGGTTACGGCGGCCCTGCAGGGAGTCAAGGCCAAATCCATCGCCGGGCAGGTCCTCACGGCCGAGGCGATGACCGCGCACAACACCTTCGACAAATCGGATGTGGTCAAGCCCGCCGACTTCAACGACGCCAAGGCCACCGACGCCGGATTTACGGCCACCGTTCCCGCTAAGTCGGTAGTCTTACTGGAAATCGTTGGATAAGGCAGAAGGTGATATTATCCACGGATTACACGGGATTTCACGGATTACGATAAAAGTGACTATTGAATATTGACTATTGATTATTCGTCATGGATCAAAGGTCTGGCATCTTGCCGATGAGATAGGCAAGATGCCTTTTTCATGCATGGACGATCACAGAGAGCACCGCAAATATTATTGCGCAAGCCAGTGTGCGGCGAGGATGGCGAAATCGGAAAGATCCACTTTGCCGTCGAGGTTGACATCGGCTCGGCCGGAGTCGTCGGGGGTTTCGGCAAGCCAACGGGCGGCAAAGTAAAGAAGGTCATCGATCGCCACACCGTTGGGACAATCGAAATCGCCGACTTGAGAAAACTCCCACGACAGGTGAGGATAGTTCACGCCATCGACACACATACGCCAGGTGTCGGCCGTGCCGTTGGCCGATTCGCCGACAAAGTCCCAGAGAGCATCGGTGAAGGTTGATAGCGTTTTCATCTCGGCCGTTGTTATGCCGATTACACTGTCGGAAAAGTGGCCATAACCGATACCATTACTCTGTCCGGAGGTCTGGGTATCCCAGAAGCAGGCGGTGTAATAACCCCAATCAGCGTCCCCCACCAGCCCGCCGACAGCGGAGGATTCGCTTGTTCCGCCGACCAAACCGCTCGAATAGCAAGCGGTCACCACACCATCATTCAATCCCACCAGCCCGCCGACATCGTATGTTCCGCTGACCGAACCGGTTGCGTAGCAGGCGGTTAACGAATCACCAAAAGCATTGATCCCCACCAGCCCGCCGACCATGGAGTAATCGCCTGTTCCGCTGACCGAACCGGTTGCAT
>PMBP01000290.1 GCA_003152975.1 Phycisphaerales bacterium
CGCTCGGCGGGATCCTTGGCCATCGCCTTGCGGATCATCCGCGCGAAGGTCTCGTCGATTCCCGCCAGGTCCGGCTGCGCACTCATGTGCTTCATCAGTACCTCGGCGGGGCTGTTGCCGAAGAACGGGACTTGCCCGGTCAGCATTTCATATACCACAACGCCCATCGCGTAGATGTCGATGCTGCGATTGTAGCAACCGGCGCCAATCTCCGGCGCCATATAATGCACGGTGCCGACGGTAATCGTCTGTCCGCTGTGCACCGAGGTATTCATCGATTTGCTCAGGCCGTAATCGCCAATCTTGACGCGGCCGTCTTCGTAAAAAATGTTGCCGGGTTTGAGGTCCCGGTGAACGATCCCACAACCGTGCAGGTAGGACAATCCCTTTGCGATCTCCCGGAGGAAAAACGCCGTTTTCTGCGGCCCCAGTCCGCCCGGCGTTTCACGGATGATGTCGGCCAGCGACGGCCCGGACACATATTCCATGATGACAAAGGGCCTGCCTTCGTCGTTGTACTTGACATCGAAGATCGTGACCAGGTACGGGCTCTTGAGGTTCATGCACTGATTGATGCCCCGCAGCTCGATCTGTTCGTAGTTCTGAAGGGTCTTGAGGGCGACCTGCTTGCCGCTGTCGCTGATGGCGTAATAGACCTCGCCGAAGCCGCCCCGCCCCACGCCCCGCTGGATCGTATACCCCTCCAGCGGCCTGTCTCCGTATTGATATTGAAAGCGTTGCATAGTACCGTGTCCCAAACTGTTCCCTGTTCCCCTTTATTTCGGATACCGCGCCAGAACGATCGTCATGGCGCCGGCCCGAATCGTCGTTTCCATCGGCAACGGGCTTCGCCCATCGCTGATCCGCCCGCCGATTTCGATCGGCTCGTCAGTCTTGCAGAACAACAGACCGTTTCGCAGGAAAAATGTGACGGTCTGGTTGGAAACCGTCTGCCGAATGTGGCAGGAACTGGCCGGCCCGACCAGAATGTCGCGATCCATCAGAATGATCTGGTTGATGTCCGGACGCGGCAATCGGGCACTCGACAGCGTCAACACCGCGGTGTTGCTGGCGGCGTTGGGCATCGAGAACTTCATCCGGCACCGCATGGAAAGTGCGATTCGCTCCCCGTCGGTCAGCGGCGCCTCGGTGACGGGCTTGTCGCCGACCTGCACGGGCTTATCGCTTCGCAGGAAGTAGTCGTGTTCCTGACGGCTGATCTTGACGGTCGGGACCTGCGCTTCGCACAGCAGGGCGATGTCCGGCCGGAACGAACTGCTGATGGCGCCGATCGAGACGGGATTGCCCCGCATCACCAGATACCCACCGACGCCGTCGATCTGAAGCACGAACTTGTCCGGCAGCGCGACATCCGCCTTCTTGGTTGGTTTTTCTTCCGCCGCGGGGGACGCTTCTTCGGCCGTCGGTTCGATGTCCTCGGCCGCATTCACCGCTACGGGCTGGCCGACAATCGCCTGGTCGCCCATCGACAATCCCAGCGGCCCGGTTGCCAGGGCCTGGATCGCCTGGCCGCATTGCTGAATCTGCCCGGAGGCGTCCTGGACCCACTTGGCCCCCGGCAGCACCAATCGAAGCCGCCCGAGGATCTGCTGGGCCTTGATCACTTGTCCGGTGGCCACCGCCGATGCCGCCCGCCGACACTGGTCGAGGATATCCTTGAGTTCCTTTGCCTCGCCCGACTCGGTGTCGATCCGGTGAAGGTCCTGCTCGAGGGTTCCCGCCAGGTCGATCCGGCCGGCGGTCAACTGTTCGCGGATCTGCCCGGACAAGAGGTTCCGGACTTTGGCGACCGCTTCCAGGGCCTGCTCATTTCGGCTGCGGCCCAGTCGGGTCTCCGCCAATACCAACACAGCGGCGTGAAGATCGTTCCACTTGAGGGCTTGCTCGACCTTCTGCACCGCCGACTCGATCCGCATCCGTTCGCCCGCCGCCTGGTCCCGCAGCATCGAGGCCTGATCGTTGTCCTCGTCTCCCAGAATATCCACGCCGGCGCTGAGCCAGCCCTTGTCGATCTGCTGGCGGGCCTGCTCGAAGACCTGTGCGTGTTTCTGGTGATCGAGCTGCTTTTGCTCGACCGATTTGCAGATTTCGCTTCGCAGCGAGGCGACCTCGGGAAGGTTGCCGCCGATCTTCTCGGCCTTGTTGCAATCGTCGAGGGCTTGGGGGGTTCTGCCGTTGGCCAGGTGATCGCGGCCTCGTTGGGCCAGGGCCTGAGCCAGTTCCAGCGTCAGTCGCTGTCCCTTGCGGTGATCCCTCACATGGTCATCCTGGATCAGACGGTAAGCCTCGTCGAGCTGGCCATCCCAGAGGGCACATTGAGTTTTTCGTATCCGTAAGTTAAACACCGTCGTGCTCCCGATTGTGCGGCCCAGTTCGCCGCAATCCTATTCTAACACCAACCCGCCCCTTCCGCAAATCCTCCCACCCCAATCACAGTTCATTCGTTGAATGGGCCGGACAACCTTCCGTCATCCGGCCCATCCAGAGGGTGTTTACTTTTCGACCGCGACCAGCTTGGCCCCGGTATCCTCCGGGGTCATGGTCTCGTCGGCCTTGTCGGCACCGGAGAAGTGGTCGTCGATCTTCTGGATCAGTTGCGTGGTGTCAACCGTATCGATCGGAATGGTCTGGACGAAAGTGCTTTCGTGGGCCAGAACCCGTTCGGCCACATCCAGCCGTTTCTTGATCTGCCCGATGAGCTGTTCGGTCTGGGCGATCTTGCTGTTATCAAACTGCATCCCGCTGCCCACGGAGGCCGCCCGGATCAGCCGGTGCTGGCTTTCCAGGGACTGGATCTTGCTGGCCAGCAGTTCTTTCTGGGCCTTGGTCCGATCCATCATCTGCATGGCCGCCTGCAAGCTCGTTTGCCGAGTGTCCAGCATACGCTTCTTGCTGGCCAAAACGATCTCGGCCTCTTTGAACCGGTCAAACCGGAATGCCAGATCTTTTGTCAGATCGTCCCGGCTGATTTGTCTGCCGCCGAAGGTGTAGCTGGCCTGCTGAACCATCAGGGTCTGGCGGACCTTCTGGATACGTTCCTTTTCCTCGTTGAAGCCCTTTTCGCTTGTCCCCAGATCGGACTTCAGGGCCGCGATCTCGACTTCTTCCTGGGCGATCCGGCGGATGTTGTTATGGATTTCCGGCAGGATTTCATCCAGCAGATCCTGGGCCCGCTTCAGCTCGAACTCGATCGGAACCGAATCCTTCACGGCCGTTTGGGTCATTTTGGCCGAGCTTTTGACATAGCTGACCAGATCCCGCCCAAAAATCAATCCGCCGACGATTGTTGCTCCAACCCCCAACAAGATGCCTCTTTTGATCCATGTGAACACCATTGTAATTCTCCTTAAATCTTTGTAATTTCACGATTTACATTTTAAATTGCCCGTTGTTCAGCGGTGCCGATCCTTGAATTTCCATCCCTGTCGTCACCTCCCGATCCCGGAAATTTCAGGCCCATAGGGGAAATTCCGCCGAATTATTGGGAAAATCACGAAATTCATACTGAAAATCGGTTTTCCTGGTTACCGGTGCGGCCTTTGGCTCACCAAATAGGCGGAGGGTGGGTTTATAGTTGCTTTTCCCGGTATCATGCAGTAACCTGCCAGCTTCATTCGTCTGAAAGTTGGCAAGGCGGGATCAATGGTTCGCATTACTTCGGCACAAGGAATATCTGTAAATTGTTTTACAATAAGAAGTTACATGATCGAATCGATTGGATTTCCACCACTCCAAGACAGGGGGAACTCCCGGCATGAACTATCGTAACTCCTTTATTCTTCGTTATTTAGCAACTTTTCTGCTCCTGTCGCCCCTCGCCGGCTGTAAAACGCCGACGGATTACCAAAAGGATGCTGACAAAGTTACCTACGATATCATCCAGCAAAAGCAGATGGAGGCCCTGGGACGCCAGGAGTCGTTCACCATCGACCGGCCCAGTGATCTCCTTCGTCGCCGACTTCTGGATGGACAGACCTTGATAAACTCCGGGCCGTGGTCCTATGGAACCGATCGGCTGGAGAAAATTGCCCACTGGCCTGATCCGGCCTATCCCAAAGATGAAAAGGAACTCGACCCCATCGTCGTATTGGATGGGGACAAACCCCTCAAGCTGACCTTGCTGGATACCTTGCAGATCGGAGCCCGAAACAGTTTTGCCTATCAGGATCAGAAGGAAACGGTTTTTGCCACGGCTCTTCGATTGGATCTGAACCGCAATGACTTCCGCGACATCTTTTCCCAGACGGTTGAGGAGAATATTTCCTCCGACACCACCGGGGCCCGGGCGACAAGCCAGACCAATTTCAGCGAGACAACCGGTTGGAACCGGACGCTGAAGAATGGCACATCGCTGGGGGCCAATCTGGCGGTGAACCTGGCCAACCTGTTGACGGGGAATCGTTCGTCGTCGCACGGCATCGCGGCGGATGCGTCCGTGTCGATCCCTCTGTTACGGGGTTCGGGCGAGTATATCGTCACCGAAGCGCTGACCCAAGCCGAACGGGATGTGGTCTATGCGATCTGGAGATTTGAACGATACAAGCAAACATTTGCGGTCACCATCGCCAATGATTATCTGTCCGTACTGCAGGGACTGGACCGGATCGACAACGCGGCCGGCAACTATCGCCGCCAGTCGATGAATGTTCGTCGTGCCCGCCGCCTGGCCGATGCCGGGCAGATCGATGTGATCCAGGTTGGCCAGGCCGTACAGAGCGAACTGGACGCACGGAACCAATGGGTTTTGGCCAAGCAGTCCTATGAGCGTTCGCTGGACAATTTCAAAGTATCCCTGGGGCTGCCGGCCGATGCGAAAATCGAACTGGACCGTGAGGAGTTGAATCGGCTGGTCGAGGCGTCGCGGGGCAGTCTGATGAAGACCAATAATACCGGGATGACTGCCGTCGATCCCAATGAAAAGGTGCCTTCGGCCGATGCCCCGATCGAGTTGGTCGAGCCGAGCATGGACGGCGCAGGGCGGTATGAAATCGATTCCGAAAAGGCCGTAAAACTGGCCCTGGCTAATCGACTGGATCTGAAAGAATCCCAGGGTCGTGTCTATGACGCCCAGCGGGCGGTCGTGGTTGCCGCCGATATGCTCGGCGCCGAACTGAACCTCGGCGGCAGTGTCCGTTCCGGCGGGGCGACTGGGCCGACCAGCGACGACACCAAGCTGCGATTCGACAAGGTGACCTCATCGGGGTTGTTATCTCTCGACCTTCCGATCGAGAGGACGCGGGAACGAAATAATTATCGAAACAGTCTGATCGCGCTGGAGGCGGCAACCCGCGACACCGCGACGCTGGAAGATTCGATCAAGGTCACCGTTCGAGACCGATTGCGAAGTCTGCTATCGACTCGCGAAGGGCTCCATATTCAGGGCAAGGCCCTCGAGGTCGCCCAGCAGCGGGTGGAAAGCGCCAACATTTCCCTGGAGGCCGGCCGTGCACAGATTCGCGATATTCTCGAAGCCCAATCCTCGCTAGTGTCGGCGCAGAATAATCTGACTAGCGCCGTGATCAGTTATCGGGTTAATGAATTGAGAGTGCAGCAGGATATGGACTTGCTGCAGGTTAACGAAAAAGGGTTGTTGCAGNNGTTCGCTGGATCATAGGGGCGTTGGTTCTTATTGGCGTGGCGGGAGCCGTCATCGGCGGAATGACGCTGAGCGGCGATAAAAATGCCGTCGAGGATGCCGGTCTCTACACTATCCAAAAAGGGCAACTGGTGATCGGCATCGATGAAAACGGAACGATTAAGGCGCTGGATCAGGAGGTGATTAAAAGCAAGGTCGAAGGCAAGACGACGATCCTAACGCTGGTCTCGGAAGGGACGCATGTCAAGAAGGGCGACCTGCTCATCGAGATGGATGCCAGTTCTCTGGTCGATCAGCAGGTGACCCAGAAGATCGCGGTGCAGACGGCCGAGGCGGCGTTTGTCAATGCCCGCGAGGCCCTGGCCATTGGCGAAAGCCAAACCCAGTCCGACCTGGAACTGGCGGGGCTGACCCTGGATTTCGCCAAGCAGGACCTCAAGAAATATACCGATGGCGATTATCCCAGCGACCTCAATGATGCCGAATCCAAGATCGCCGTCGCTCAGGAAGCGGTTCAGCAGGCCGAACAGAAATACAAATGGTCGCAGAAGCTTGCCCAGGATAAATACCTCTCAGCGATGGAACTGAAGACCGATGAGTTGTCCTGGCGCAAGGCGGAACTGGATGTGAAACTGAACCAGAACAAGTTGATGTTGTTGAAAGACTATACCTATCATCGACAGATGGCCAAACTCGAAAGCGACGTCAAGCAGGCCGAGTTGGCGCTGGAACGGGCCAAACGAAAGACGGCGGCGACCCTGGTGCAACTGAAGGCGGAGCTTTCGGCTGCCGAGAGCAAACTCGAACAACAGAAACGCATGATGAATAAGATTGAAAAGAATGTCGCCGAGGCCAAGATCCTTGCCCCCTCGGATGGCATTGTCGTCTATGCCACCAGCGCCCGGTCCGGCGGATTTCGGGGTAGCGAAGAACCGATGCGGGAAGGCCGCACGGTGTTTGAGCGGGAGGAGCTCATCTATTTGCCGACGAGCAACAAGGTCAAGGCCGAGTTGAAGCTGCACGAGTCGGTATTGGATAAGGTGCGAATGGATATGCCCGCCACCGTAACGATCGATGCTCTTCCGGGACGAGTATTCAACGGGCGAGTAAGAAAGATCGGTCTGCTCCCCGACGCCCAGATGATGTGGATGAATCCGGATTTGAAGGTCTATGCCACGGAAGTGCATATCGACGGCGATGGCAGCGAGCTTCGTACGGGCATGAGTTGCCGGGCCAGTATCATTCTGGAAGAGTATCAAGATGTCATGTATGCCCCGGTGCAGTCGGTCGTTCGGATTGGCAATCAGCCGACGGTCTATGTGATGGAAGGTTCGGAAGTCAAGCCCCGACCGATTCAGATCGGACTGGACAATAACCGCATGGTCCATATCAAAAGCGGAGTGGAGGTCGGCGAGAGGATTCTTCTGGCTCCGCCGCTGGCCGCGGCCGAAGCCGAGCAGGGTCGGCGTCAGCCAACCGCCCCAGCGGTCATACCGGAAGGTGTCGGTGGTGGACGCGGCGCTACGGAAGTCGCTCCCGTGGGACCGGCGGCGGTTCCGGGCGGACCGGGTTCCGGGCGGACAGGGGGCGAAGGACCAGTGCCCGGCGGTGCCGGCGGAATTCCGCGTGAGGGTATTCAGCGGCCCGGTGGCGCCGGTGGTGTCCCCGGCCAAGATGATGCTGCCGGAGGCGGGGGCCAGGGAACGCAGCGAACCGGGCAGCGCCGTTCCGGCGGCGCCGGCGGCAATCGTCCCGGTGTCCAGCGGCCTGACGGCGCCGGCCAGGATGGCACTCCAGGCGGCGGCGCTGGCGGCGGACGAACCCCTCGGGGTGACGGCCAGCGGCCCGACGGCGCAGGATCGGCGTCCGGCACTCGTCCTGACGGCGGCTCGCAATGATTCAGCCCGGCGGGAACAACTCGGTCATCCGCCTCGAAGAGGTCTGGAAGATCTATCCGATGGGCCATCAGGAAGTTCACGCCCTGGCCGGCGTCGATATGGATTTCCGGCGGGGTGACTTCTGGGCGATCATGGGACCCAGCGGATCGGGCAAGAGCACCATGCTCAATATTCTCGGATGCCTGGATCGAGTGTCGAAGGGCCGGTATTACATCGAAGGCAAGGAGATCAGTCAGTTCAATGACGACGATCTCAGCGAGATTCGTTTGCGATATCTCGGATTCATTTTTCAGAGTTTCAACCTGATTCCCCAGTTGTCGGTGCAGCGCAACATCGAGCTGCCCCTGTACTATCTGGGTTGGAGTCCCCAACAAAGCGCCGAGCGCGCGATGGAACTGGCCGGGAAGGTGGGATTGAGCGAACGGCTCGACCACAAACCTACGGAGCTTTCCGGCGGGCAGATGCAGCGGGTCGCGATCGCGCGGGCGCTGTCCAACGATCCGTCCATCCTGCTGGCCGATGAGCCCACGGGCAACCTGGATACGGCCACGGGCGAGCAGATTCTGGATCTGTTGTGCGAACTGAATCAGGCCGGCAAGACCATTATCATGGTTACCCATGAAGCGGACATTGCCAAGCGGGCCAAAAAGCGGCTGCACATGCGGGACGGCCGCGTGGAAGCGATTGAGGGATAATTTATGCGGCGGATTCAACTGATTCGCGAGATTCGACAGGGGGTGGAGAATCTCCTCCTGCACAAGCTGCGATCGATGCTGACCATGCTCGGCGTGGTCTTCGGTGTCGGTTCGGTCGTGGCGATGTTGTCCGTCGGCGAAGGCGCCAGCAAAGAGGCCCTCGATCAGATTCGCAAAGTGGGCAGCTCCAATATCATCGTCCGCTCGATGGAACCCAACATCGACGCCACCGCCGCCCGTTCTCACAGCCACATGAGCGTCTATGGCCTGCTCTATGAAGACCAGCAGCGTATTGAAGAGTTTNNACCGTCAAGCAGGTGGTTCCCGTCAAGCTCATCCAAAAGGATGCCCGTCTGGGAACGCGTGCGTTGGAACTGCGGGTGGTCGGGACGACGCCGGAGTGGTTCAATCTTCTCAGCCGCGACATTATCGCCGGCCGTGTCCTGATGGCCGACGATGCCAAGGAACGCTCCGGAGTCGCCGTCCTCACCGA
>PMBP01000166.1 GCA_003152975.1 Phycisphaerales bacterium
TCAAGGCCGAGAATGACCAGCTTCGCCGGCGTGTGGAGGCATTGGAGAAATCCGGCTCAACGACCCACGCTCTCAATGTCAAGGAAGCCCTGAATTAAGGTATGTCTTTCCAGGATCCGAGTTTATCGGTGACTCCATTGGGCGGGGGAGAAATCCTCCGCCCAATGTGTTGATCCAGCAATCCGCGCAATACAAAAGCCCTGTGGAACATCCACAGGGNNAGACAGTTGGTACCGATTCAGCAGACCAGAGCATCTGATGCTGACATCGGTGTTGCGGATTCTGGTGACATGGGGGTACTGGTGGAGGTATTGGCGGCGCTGGGGCCGATCGTCCTGTTTTTCTCCCTGTGCACGACGAGCTATGCATTCATGCAGTTGCTGAATGTCGCTTGTTGCGGAATTTCCGGGTTGCTGGGGCTGACCTTTCTGCTGCGAACGCTGAACCGGATCATTCTGGCGCAGATCGAGATCGAGATCAAGTCCTCCAAGCCGATCGAAACTCCGCCGGTGGTGATTCCTTCCACGATTCCCGGTCAACCGCCGATGGTTCTTGACGGCCCGCTTGAACGGCTGGCCCCGACGCACGCCAAGGCGCGGGCGGAATTCAACATCTGGACGGTGGTTTTTGCGCTGGTTGGGGCGCAGAGGAGTTGAATTCTGCGGCCGTTTATCGGTAGCCCCAATGTGCCGACCCAGTTTTTTCGCGAAGGGGCCTGGGGCAACGCTTATGTCAAGCTGGCCGAAATCGTCGTGGGTTTGTTCTCGGGTCGATAGGTTCGATCGGCCGGCACTTTCATTATTCCTCCGTTGGTCTCCTTATGCTCGCAAGATCCATAGGCAAAATGAACTGCCGGAATTAGGAAATTCCCTACGGCCTTTCGTTCGATGGAGTCGTATAACAGCGTTGTATCTGCCTTGGACGCGCAGGCGATGGGAGGTGTGGGATAACGAGCATACACATTGGAAAGGGAATGACGATGGATTTCCGAAGGGGAGTATTGTTTCAGATCATGATTGGGATCGCGGCGTTGAGATCGGTGACATGGGCCGAATGCCCGGTCAACACTCCCGGTGATCTCAACGGCGACTGCAAGGTCAACCAGGAAGATTTAGCGATTATGGCGGCGCACTGGTTGCAGGACGGCAGTTTGCCGACGGAGTTGCCGGTGCTCAAGATATTGCAGGCAGGAATTACCGATAGCCAGGCGGCGCGGTTGGCCGAGTTGCTGAAGATTCCGAAGGACCAGATGGCTTTTGATGGGGTAGAACTTGTATTTGTGGATCCTGTAAATGTCCTAAAGGTCCCGACGGTACCGGTCACCGATGAGGCCCTCATCGCACGATTACGGAAGGGCAGCGAGGTTCCGCGCGGTGGCGAGCTGGGATTTGAGGCGCTGGATATCGGGGGTCTGGCCAAGATCCGGGCGATGCCCACGCAGGACGCGATGAACGCGATCCTGATCGCGCTCGATAAGGCGGGGATCGGCCTGGGCGAGGGCACTGCCATGGGCGACGGGTCGGTGTTCGAGCTGCGGAATCAGTTGGGCGACTTGCTGGTTCCGGCGGTACAACTGGATACCCGCGTGGCGTTTCAACAATTCTTCGGCGCTGTTCCGGTGATCGGGCCGGGGGCACAATTCAGCGCCCGGCTTGGGCCGGATGGACAGGCGACACAACTGCATATCGCGCGGCGCCTGATGGGGGCGGGCGAGCCGGTTCCGCTGGTGCCGGCGCAGACGGCGGCGGTTCGGGCGTTCGCGGCCAGCGGCGGTCAGTTTATTCCGGAAGGCGAGGCCAAGCTGGTGTATTTTGCGCCGTCGCTGATGCACAATACCCAGTTCCTGGTTCCGCATTATGATATCGGGGGGGTCGCGTTCGGGGCCGAGGGGCAACAGGCCAACAAACTTCGCAAGCTGGTGCCAGCGGTGGATGACCTTCGATTTGTGCCACAGCTCATCCTGCGGGCGTCGGCCCAGGGAAACGGGGTTCTGGCTACCGCGATCGTCAAAGGCGGGACTGAACCCTATAGCTATCGGTGGTTTTCGTCGTCGGTTGATCTGAGCGGGTTTCCGAGCGACGTGTCGTCGCTTGAGTACAATGCGTCGCCGCGCGGCCAGGCGGGCCCGGAAATCGTGACGGTCGAGGTGACCGACGATAACGGGATCGTCGTGGAAGCGAGCCAGACGCTGCAGATCCAGCTTGGGCTTATGGCGGCGCCGGCGGGGATAATTCCGCCGCCCCCCGTGGGTAGTGTGATTGATTTTGGGACGGAGCGAGGGGTTTCGAACATGGGAGCGGCCAACCAGTCGGGTTTCATCAGTCGATTTCAGGCCGATGGGATCGTCTCGCAGTTTAACTGGGCCGGACCGTGGGCATGGGAAGACGACTTCAAGGCGCCGCCGGCCGGGGGCAACAATCTTTATGTGGACAATGCCGACATTGTATTCTACATTGGGCACGGGTATGGCGGCGGTTTCACCTTCGAGGCCAGCATCGACGACCAGTATCTGACGGCCGCCGACGCCGCGGACGCCTGGGGCAATATCGATCTGGAGTGGCTGGCGCTGTTGTCGTGCCAGGTTCTCCAGGACAACTACGGCGGCCAGAGTTGGGCGACGCGGTGGGGTCCATCGTTTGCTGGGCTGCACCTGCTGCTGGGCTTCCAGACAAATGGCTATGACTGGGGCGGATTCGGCGGACGGTTTGCGGACTGGACGCTCGGACGCGACTGTTTCATCTTCAAGTTGCCGCCTCTTCCGATTCGTGCGGCGTGGTGCCAGGCAAAGGCCGAGCAGCAGCCGGCTTCGGTTGAGGCCGTTGTGATGGGTGTCGTAGGGCCGGGAGGCGTCATCAGCGGTTGGAATGACTACTTCTGGGGCAAGGGACCGGTCAGTCCGGACATTCGCGGCGGCGACATCCAAGCGTATTGGAGAATTGTATATAAGTAAGCCGTTGTGCGGCGTACCCTGTGATGACGAAACGGACGGGCGAAGAGAGATTTCTTTGCCCGCCATTTTTTATGGTGTGAGAGATCCACCTGGGGTACGATAAGAGTCGGGTTGGAGGCCGATTTTTTCTGTGGGGATGGGCTCGAAACCGGATTTGAGGGCGGGGCATTCGGGTTTGAGGCGGAAATCCAGTTTGTCGGGGGCGACGAAGTCTGAGGGCTGGCCCATGTAGTTATCCTTGAGCTGGAGGATGGGCTCGGCGGAGTTCCAGCCGACACTGAGCCACTGGCCGCCGACGCAGACATTGCGGGCGACGACATTGCCTTCGGGGGGGAAGCGGGAATCGGATGCGTAGAACTTGTCGAGGTCCTTGAGGGCGGGGTAGCGGGTGCGGTAGAGTTCGGAGGGGACATTGGCGAGCTGTTTTTTCATGTAATCGGCGACCATGTTGTGCCAGACGGGCGAGGTGTCCATGCCGCGGCCGTCGAGGGCGACGGCGGGGGAGCAATCAACGAAGACATTGTTGATGACATGATGGTCACGGCCGCCGCCGAGGAATGCGGCCCGCGTGACGCGGTAGAAGATGTTGCCGACGATTTCGGTTCCGCTGACGCAGTCGTCCATGTACAC
>PMBP01000403.1 GCA_003152975.1 Phycisphaerales bacterium
TGAAATCCCATCCGAAGTCGGCAAAGGTCAAACAAATCTCCATCGCGGCCGTAGTCTTGTCGGTTACTCCCGCCAGACCCGGATTCTCGCCATCGCCATCCCGGGGCATTTCCGATGTCGGCAGCTCTCAGAAAGATTCGTTCATTGTTCCATCAAGAATTTCCCACGGACAGTGAATAGGGTTACCGCAGGTCATTGATTTCCTGGTTAACTCGATTGCAGCCAGTGGAAAATAAAAATCTCCAGATCCTGCAGATCGATCAGGCCATCGCCGTTGAAATCCACCCGCTCGCATCCGCCGCAGTTACCGTTGGCTTGTTTGAGCCAATAGGTGCTGATCACGCCGAGATCGGCCATGTCCACATCCTGGTCGCCATCACCATCTCCATACCGGACCAGATTACCCATGAATTGATACTGGGCCCGGACGGAATAGGAATTGTCCAGCGGGACTTTGATCTGCAGAGAATTGGCCGTGTAGAACGCCGAGGGCAGATCCAGGCCATTCTTGCGTGTCCATTTGACAAACTGCCAGCCGCCAACGGTTTCCGGCGCCGTAATCGTGACTTTCTTGCTCCCGTATGACGATTTCTGATAGGTTCGAACGAACTCGCCGACGCCATCCTGTCGGCTGTTTAAATCCGCCGTGTCCAGGATATAATACGGCAGAAGATCCGCCTGCGAAGTATCCACGCCGACGACCACCTGACTGGAACTTCGCGTTGACCAGTCGTAACGAACGCGAAGCTTGAGCGTCCCGATCAGGATATCATCACAGGAGCCGGGATTTTTCTCGATCCGGACAACCAGGTCGCTCCAGGCCGAGGGTCGGGAATAAATCATTAGGTTCTGGGACTCGATCCCCAAAACAGAACGAAGCAGCGATTCGCTGGCGGCACTGGGCTGAATCGGATCGATCAGATTTCCGTTGTTGTGGTCGAAAGTCGAACCCCAGACGCTCTTGTTGATGCTCGGATCCTCCGACGAATCCCTGCGGTAATGCCGGAACAGGTAGGTCTTTCCGTTCTTCATGAGCCGGGATATACCCGAATGTTCCAAATAGATCTTGATGTAGCTGACGCCGCAGCCGGACTGGGGATTTTGCGGGGTCAGGCTTTCCACGCCAAGATTGACGATGCGAATATCCTCTTCCGACGGCAGGAACAACCCGCGTTCGTACAGGTTGACCGTGATCTTTCCGGCGGTATTCAACTTCTGGATTTCCTCGGCCGTCAGATCAAAGGTAAAGGATGTTCCCAGTTCCCCGCCGCCGCGGCTGTCGAGATACCGTTCCAGGATATTATCGGCGATTGTGGAAAGCTGATCGGTCAATAAAGGTCGCAGGGTCAGGAAATCGGACGAGGTCAGGCGTCCGTTGCCCGAGCCAATCGTTACGAATCGATCGAACAACGGCTGCAGATTCAATTGCCCCGGATACGGCTCCAGCAGGCGATACTCGTAGGCCTTGGACATATAGTAGTGATACTTGAGCGGGCGTTTTCGGGCCCGGGAATCCATTTCCTTCAGGTACAATTTGGCCCGCTGGTCCACAACCACCGCGACCTCGCCGGCACGGCGATTGAGGGCGTCGATCGAGATCAGATTGTGGCGAATGTCGTTGGACAGGCCGGAAACCTGATGCATCGTGGCTGCCATCTGTTGGGCGAAAACCTCTTTGCGGGCCATCAGCTCGACGGTATCGTCGATCAGGGAATTGAACTGCGGATCTTGCTGTTTGAGTTTCGTTAGTTCGGCGCCGACTTGCTCGTCATTGACATTCGTTTCCTTGAGTGTGTCCTTGATGGTTGTCATATTGGAAGCGATTTCAGTAGCCGAATCGCGGAGATTGTTCAGATACCCCTCCAGATCGGCCTCGCTCTTGCCGGTAATGGTCACTCCACTGTCGGTCATCCAGTTATTGACGGCCGCGTTGAAGTTGACATTGTTGAATTGTTTGGAGATATCCGTTTTGTTGATGATCGTCGGCCATGCCTTGTCTGAAAGGAAATTATCCGTAATCGAGGTCAGCAAAGTACCGGCACCCGTTATGACCGATGCTTCCCCTTTCCCTTCGGCCAGCGGAGACATCGTCAGGAGAGAACCGGCAATTCGCATGGCCTTCTTCCACCACGGAACCTTGTCGCGATCCTTGACATTCTGTTCGGCCGCGGCCAAAAGCTGTTGTTCCTTCTCCTGTAGTTGTCGCTGGAGAGAGGCAACACCGGCGGCGATCTCCTCCGATTCGGTCTTCAGAGAGGGGATCAGGTTCACCGCGGAAGTGTACTGGGTCTTGTAGTCGTCGATCTGTCCCTTGAGGGTCACGCGGGCGGTCTCCAGGGCCAGGGTCTCCTTTGCGGCATCGCCCATCACCTTCCCGACTNNCCTGGATCGAGCGATCGACCTCGCGTTCATAGACCTGTTGGGTGACCTCAAAGCTGAGCATCGGGGCCCAGCCTGGCAAATTGCCGAAGAAATCAAGTCCGCTCTCGATCTGATGGACATAGGTCAGGATTTCGTCGCGCAGTTGCTCGAGTTCCTGTTGTTGATCGGCGCCAACGCTGCTCCACATCGGCGAGCCGATGTATTGATTCAGCGGCGTCAGATACGATTCGAAAATGGCCTTGGCCTGGGCGTCATACTTATTCAGATACGCGTCCTTGGCGTACGCCACGACCATCTTCACCGCATGCGGATGCAGCCACGACAGGGAATCTCCCACACGGTGGAACTGGCCGGGATTGCCGACCCAACAATCGGGTTCCGGAGCGGGAGCATCAGCGCCCGGGCCGTGGTGAATTTCCGGATCCCAGGTGTTCGAGGATGGATGGCACACCGAAAAGTAACTCGGGTAGGGTTGTCCGGCAGCGCCTCCCTTGGCGTCATACTGAGCGTGAAGCGCCGCGGGGGTCGAAGGTTGGGCTAGGCCGCCCGGATTGTTCACGAAGGCACGCGGATCGAGATTGGCATAGACATTGCCCCCGTCGCCGGGGCTGCCGGGCTTGCCGGCCGCCGTAGCGTTTCCGCCGGTCATCGCAGCAAAACCGGGGAAACCGGGGGCCTGGCACATCACCGCCATACCGGCATCCCCGTTGACGACCTGAATCAGGGGCGGCCAGGGAACCCAGGCTGCACAGTCAGTGGCTAACAGAGCACGAGTAACGGAAACACCGTTGGCCCCATTCCTGCTTTTATGGGGCTTTTGGCCGTTCCCCCCCTGCAGAATGAATCGGCCGGAACGATTGCCTTCCGAAAAGACCGACTCGGCATGGAGCGTGATTGAACCGGCCTTCACCCCGGAGGTACCGGCAGCACCGATGGTCNNCATAGATCGTCATTGCCTTGATGTCGGCGTTGTTGTCGTAGAGGTACAGATTATTGGCATGGCCGGACTGGATGACGAGTTCTTTTCCGAGGATATTGATTGTCCGAGTCGTTCGGGATATGGTGTTGAAAACTTCCGGCTGACTGCTCACGAACTCTTCTTTGAAGATGTAATCATTGGACTGCGGATCGGGCAACGGCTGCGTGGGCTCGTCGAACATATCGTACTCGCCGGCCAGATCGACAATGGGCGTAATTTCCATCGTCTGAAACACCGTCTTCTGGCCGTTGGTTGCGATCAAGGTGATCGGGAAGGTTTCCCGGTCCTGGGACGAAGGTGTATAGAGAAATCGCCCGTTGGTCGGGTCCAGCGAAAGGGATCCGGTGGGCTGGTTTTGAATCTGATAACTGTAGGCGATCGGACCCGACAATCCATCGGCGCGGATCTGGAAATCCAGCGGCTGGCCCTGCCGGACCTGCATCGCGGGGATCTGCCCGATCGCAAAATGCGTGGACTTGTACTCGGCCGAGGCCGTGGTCAGGGTATCGCCGCTGACCCAGACCGACAGCGGCACCGGATCGATCCAACCCGGCAGCGGTTTGAATGTGACCGAATAATCTCCCGCCGTCAGGCCGGAGACGGTTTCGTCTGGATTGTGCCACTGGCCGTCACCCAGTTGCCACTGGGCGCCTTCCTGCACGGCCGGATCGGGCGTGATGGCAACCTTGAGCTGCCCGAAAACGACTGGCCGGTATTGCAGTTCATAAGCGCCGATATCCACCGTTGCACATTGAATCCGTGGCTTGCCTGCCAGATCCACATTCGTCAACAAACTGTGATTCTGCCCGGCGTCGAAACAGGGAGAGCCCTCCTGCAAACTATAGTCTCCAGCCACAGGATTGAAGAACTTCGGATCCGCCCCGCCGATAAGGCAATTGTAGGCATAATTGTTTCCTGTCCAGGCCCATGCTTCCTTCTGGTATCCGGAAGCGTTATTCCCCCAGATCAGACAATTGACCAGCGTCCAGTGCCCATCGAATTCGGCATAGATTCCTCCGCCCTCAAAAGCGGCTGTGTTGCCGGTTATCGTGCAGTTCACACAAACCACATTTCCCGAGGGGATAAAAAAGTCACCGACTGAAATGCCACCGCCGTAAGGATTGGGCCCATAGTTCCCGTTGATCAGGCAATTGACCAGCGTTGTGGTCCCGCTGCCGCAGATTCTGACTCCGGTGTAGCCGTTGTTCGAGATCGTGCAGTGGCTGAATGTCGGCGAGGAATCCTGGCAGTACACGCCCGTTCGCTTGTGGCCGATGATTCGGCAGTTCCGGACCACGGGGGCCGATCCGCCTGTACAGCGCAAACCCTCATAGTAGTTACTTTGGATCACGCAATTTTCGATCGTGGGCGAAGCCCCGTCACACGAAATCAAACCGGGATTCGGATCCCAGGGAGCCAGATAAGCCTGAATGGTAAATCCGGAGAGCACGGAAGCCGGCCCCTCTCCGGTCTTGAAGACCACTCCGCCGGTGCCGCCGGTAATCACGCATCCGGCTGGACCGTTTTGCGACCGCACGGCGATCGCCTTGCCCGCGAACTTGATCACCCCTCTATGACTCCCGTCGGGAACCCAGATTGTATCGCCGTTTACGGCCAGACTGATCGCCATATCGAGCGTGGCCATCGAGAGATCGAGATTGATCTTCGATCCCTGCACTTCATAGGCCCCCATGTCTG
>PMBP01000056.1:0-2794 GCA_003152975.1 Phycisphaerales bacterium
CACCGGTCGAATCTGGTCGGCATGGGGGTGCTGCCCCTGGAACTGATGGGGGTGAAGCGCGCCGATCTCAAACTTGACGGAAGGGAAACGTTCGATGTTCTGGGGATCTCGGAAGGATTCAAGCCGCGCGCGGGGCTGAAGCTGCGTATCAACCGAATCAATGGCATCGTCGATGAGCTGAACGTTGTGACCCGTATAGACACCATGATGGAACTCGCGTACTACCGAAACGGCGGGATGCTGCCTTATGTGTATCGCGAGATGACTGCAAATTAAAGATATCTTCTTGAGGAAGCAGGAAACAAATGGGCTCGACGATAGCTGAGAAAATCCTGAGCACGCATGCGGGCGGCGCGTCGGTGAAGGCGGGCGATGTCGTTGTCGCCGGAGTCGATTTCGCGATGGTCCATGACGAGCGCGCCGCGAACGCCCTAAAATTGATCGCCAAACTCGGCGTCAAGAGGTTGCCGTATATTTCCCGCACGGCATTCGTTATGGATCATCACTCCCCCCCGATCACTATCGAAGCGGCAAACACCCAATCCGCGATGCGCGCCTTTGCCGAAAGATCCGGCGTTGTACTCTACGACGTGGGTGACGGCGTCTGCCATCAGGTGCTGTCGGAAGGCGGGCACTTCACCTGCGGCGACCTGGTCGTCGGCGCCGACACGCACTCGACCACGTACGGTGCATTCAACGCGCTCGGCACCGGTGTTGAAGTAACCGATATCGCAGCAGTAATGATGACAGGCAGGCTGTGGTTCCGCGTCCCGGAGACGATCCGCATCGAATTGAAAGGCAAGCTGCAACCGGGGGTGTGGGCAAAAGACGCGACGCTTCACCTGTTGGGGCGGCTCGGTTCGGAAGGGGCCGATTACCGGGCGCTGGAATACTGCGGCGAAGGTGTAGCGGCGATGGGGATCGACGACCGCATGACCCTTTCGAACCATGCCGCGGAACTCGGCGCCAAGGCTGCGTTGCTGGAGGCGGATGAAAAAACGTTTGCCTGGCTGAAAGCGCATGGCGCCCGCGAACCCAGGCCGGTAAAGGCCGACCCCGATGCACGTTATGCCGAACGCATCGATGTCGACGCATCCCGACTACAGCCGCAGGTAGCGCGCCGGCATAGCATCGACGACGTGGTGGGAGTACCCGAGGTCAAGGGAGAAAAAATCAATGTAGCCCTGATCGGCACCTGCACCAACGGCCGCCTCGACGACATCCGCCAGGCGGCGGCGATCCTCAAAGGCAGGCACATTGCCAAAGGGGTGCGTCTTATCATCACGCCGGCATCGCGCGAGATCTATCTCGCAGCGGCGCGCGAGGGGCTGACGGAAACACTGACCCGCGCCGGGGCGTCGGTGGAGGCTGCCAGTTGCGGCGCCTGCGTCAGCTTTAACGGCCATCTGATTACCGGTGACGGCGAAGTCGTGATTTCCACCGCCAACCGCAATTTCAAGGGCAGACTGGGCAATCCCCNNGGGGCATCGGGTTGTCGGCCCATGATCGTCTGGCAACAATGTGCGTCAAAGTCGTCATTCCGGCGAAAGCCGGAATCCAGAATCAATCAGCCTGGATGCCGGATCAAGTCCGGCATGACAGTTCTTATGTTTAGTCGCCGGAGTAAGAATATCGGAGTGAGTTATGAAAACTGTTATAACAGGCCGAGTCCGCCTGCTCGGCGACAATGTTAACACCGACATCAACTGTTCGAACAAATACATGGCGGGACGGGATGACACCTACATCGCCCAGCACGCCTTCGAGCAGGTAGCGCCTGGCTTTGCCTCGATACTGAAGGCCGGCGATATTATTGTCGCGGGCCGCAATTTCGGCATCAATTCCTCACGCGAACAGGCGGTTCGCGTGATACGCATGATGGGTGTGGCTGCGGTCGTCGCTCGGTCGTTCGGACGGCAATTCTACCGGAATGCAATCAACAACGGCCTGCCCCTGATCGAGTGCGACACCGGCGGCATCGCCGGGGGCGATGAAATCACCATAGATCTGGCCGCCGGCCGGGTGACACAGGCCCAAGGCACCGTGCAGCATGTGAAGCCCCTCCCGCACGAGATCTTGGCAGTGCTCTCGTCCGGCGGATTGATTCCATTTTTGGAACAACACCCGGATTGGAAGCTGGTCTGAATAGAAGAGCGATTTATCTTTGAGGTCACGAAGAGCCCCTTCACTTTTACCCGGAGGAGGATAAGAATGACAATCGAAAGAATCGAAGTATTTCTCGTTGTTGTTCCATTGAAAAAAACGGTGGAGGGCGCCCATGGAGTGATCTGCGAACAGAAAAGCGTCATCGCTCGGGTTTGGACCGACAGTGGGGAATACGGCCTGGGGGCCGTCGACCCCCGCGCCAACTATGATGAAGATACTCCGGAGGAGATGGTCAATGTTCTGCAAAACCGCCTGACCCCTGTGGTCGTCGGGGAAGAACCGCAAAGGATCCGCAGGATCGTGGATAAGATGGACGCGATCGTTCCTAAACATTTCGGGGCGAAAGCAGCGGTGGAAGTGGCCCTCTTCGACATGCTGGGGAAAGCGCTGGGGGTTCCGGTCCATGCCCTGTTTGGCGGTCGGGTGCGGGATGAGATCGTTTTAAATGGGTGGCTGGGGATTGTCGATCCGGGAACGGCCCTGTTGGAGACACAGGCGATGCTGGACCGGGGATTTCGATCGCTCAAGGTCAAAATCAATACCGATATCGCCGGCGCCGTGAAGCGCGTGGAGGCCGTTCGGTCGGTGGCACGCGATCGCATGCCGATCCGGGTCGATGCCAATGAAG
>PMBP01000056.1:2816-3026 GCA_003152975.1 Phycisphaerales bacterium
ACATGATATGGAGACGCTTCTGGATATTCTGAAGTCCGGGGCCGCCCAGTTCGTGAAGGTCAAGATCCAGAAGATGGGAGGGTTCCTGAAGACCTATCAGGCGGTTCAGGTGGCTGAGGCGTTCGGCGTCCCGGTCATTCTGGGCCATGGTTTCGGCCTCACGATCAATACGCTGGCCGAACTCCACTTGGCGGCCTGTACCCGGGCGAT
>PMBP01000395.1 GCA_003152975.1 Phycisphaerales bacterium
GGATTTTTGTTTTTCGCGGTGCCGTTTCTGGCGGCGGTGATGATGAGCAACTCGATCAGCGACGAGGTCCGCCGCGGGACGCTGGCGGTATTGATGACCACGCCGATCACGAGCGTTCAACTGGTCGTCGGCAAGCTGCTGAGCCGGCTGCTGCAATTGCTGCTGCTGACGGCGATCGCGCTGCCGCTGTTATCCATCCTGCGGCTCTTGGGGGGGGTGCCGTGGGGAGCGGTGCTGCCGGGGATCGTGCTGACGATGACGACGGCGATCCTGGCCGGATCGGTGAGCTTGTGGTTTTCGGTGACGGCACGACAGGCCCATCGGGCCTTATCTATGACGATCGGGGTGTTTGTGATCGTGTATCTGGGCGGAATCCTGCTCGAATTCTGGGTCCCGAAACTGATCAGCAACGGCAACATTCCAAATTGGTGCGGAGGATTGGTTCCGATTTTATCCCTGCTGGATCCAAATAGGGCGTTTTATACGGCCCTGGCCAATTCCCGGATGCCGGGCAGCGGCGGGCCGTCCTGGGTGATGCATTGTCCGATCTCGCTGGCGATGTCGGCAACGATCCCNNCGGCTGCGAAAGGTGATGATCCGTCAGGCGTTTGATCCCAATCGCGTAGGGGTTGTCAGCAAGGCGCTGGGGGCCGGCCGGCCGGGGCCGATACGCGAGGTTGGAAGTCCCCCGATCACCTGGAAGGACCTCCACAGCACACTGCGGGAGAAAGGCCTGTTGGAGCGGTTCACCGTGCCGCTGTCCTTATTGCTCCTGGGGGTCGCCTATTTCCTCGCATGGTGGTACGAGGGATTGGGAGAACTTGGATTTCATGTCGGCTTTGTGGCTGTCGTCATCCTGATCGGCCTATTACGGACGGCGGTTCTTTCGGGAATGACGATTGCGAGGGAAAAGGAATCACGCACCCTCCCGATCCTGCTCATGGTTCCCCTGTCGGACACCCAAATCCTCTGGCAGAAGATTCGGGCGATTCTCCGCAAGACGGCGGCGATCTGGATCGTGCTGGCCGGTCATGTAGCCGTATTCTCCTTGGCCGGGGTGCTATCCCCACTGTTGTTACCGGTCATGTGCCTGTTCATCGTACCGGCACTGTTTTTTTTGTTCGGCCTGGGATTGTTTTTCAGTTCCCTGTGCAGAAGCACGACGGCCGCGACGATATGGAGTTGCGTAATCCCGGTATTCCTTTGGTTTTTCAATCCCTTCCTGGCCTTCGGAAATCCAATCGTCCTGTCCTGTGCGGCCATGGTAACCCTGGAGAGCCGCGACGATAGTTGGCCACGATCCTTTTACCTAGCCGGAGTGTCGATTGTACCAATCGCCTATATTGGAATCGGATTGATCTTAATGGTCATCGGAGGTTACCTGATGCGAAACCGGATGTTTGAAAGTCGAGGATAAGCTCCATGATGGCTCACCTATCGAGATTTTTCAGTCGGCAGACCTTGTGGAACCTGACGGGGCCGATCTTCGACAAGGAGCTTCGGACCTCCAGCCGGCGGGTGCGGAACTACTGGCTGCGCGTCGGGTACCTGGCGGCGATGACGGCGTTTTTGGCGCTGGTCTGGGCCAGCGCGGCAGCGGACTTTCAGCGCGGGGGCAGTTTGGCGGTGCAGATCGCCAACATGTCGATGGCGGGGATGATTATCATCACGGCGATCGTGGTGTTCCAATTTATGGCGACACAGTTTCTGGCGGTGATCCTGATGAGCACGGCGATCAGCGACGAGATCTACCACAGTACGCTGGGGGTGTTGATGACCACGCCGATCACCAGCTTTCAGATCGTGATCGGCAAGCTCTTCAGCAACCTTCTGCAGATCGTGATCCTGATCGGAATCAGTCTGCCGCTGTTGTCACTGGTGCGGGTGTTCGGGGGCGTGCCGTGGAGCTTCGTGTGGTCGAGTTTGTGCGTGACGCTGACGGCGATCATTTTCGCCGGGTCGCTGAGTCTGTATTTTTCGATCAGCGGGCGGCGCTCCTATGCGGTGATCCTCAAGACGATTCTGGCGCTGGGGGTACTATACGGATTCGTGCCGGGGTTGATCGTGTGGATGCTGTATTACAAGGTCTCCCTGAACCATCTGCTGCCGTGGGTGATATTGCCGAATCCGTTGCTGACGATGTACTGCCACACGATCACCGTCGTGGCGCCCAACGCGACGGGCGGATTTCCGTTTTATTTCGCCTGGTGGCCCAATTGCCTGATCCTGCTGGCGTTCTCGTTGGTGATCCTGGCACGGTCGATCGCGATCGTGCGGGTGGTCGCGCTGCGGCAGGCGACGGGACAGAGCACGGAACTGTTTCCGGAGCTGCCGTTTGTGCGGATTCTGTTCGGGAAAAAACCGTCGAGCGAGGACCCGGCCGCAGAGGACCTGATCCGGGAGGTGCGCGGGGCGCCGGTGGTGTGGAAGGAGCTGCGGGCACCGCTGATCCAGGGCGGCCGGAAGGCGGCGATCGCGGGGCTGGCGGTGTCGATCGGGGCTCTGGCGTTCACTTATGTGATGGGTTACAAGGACAATCTGCTCCGCGAAGACAATACGCACATGTCGTACTTGACAATCTTCATGTTCATGGGGCTGATAGCGAATCTGGTGCTGCCGGCGACGACGATCACGGCCGAACGCGAGACTCGGTGCTGGCCGCTGCTGCTGGCGACGATTCTGGACGACTGGCAGATCCTGCTGGGCAAGGCGGCCGGCGTGATCCGGCGGTGCCTGCCGATGTGGCTGTTCATCGCGGCACACACCTGTTTGTTCATCCTGACCGGGTACATCCACCCGATCGCCCTGCTGCACCTGGCGATGATCGCGGTCGGGGCCAGCGTGTTCGTAACGGGCAGCGGCCTGTACTTCAGCGCCGTGCTGCGGCGGACGACTTCGGCGGTGGTGGCCAACCTGTCGCTGGCGATCGGGCTGTGGGCGGTGATGCCGGTGGTGATGCTATTCGTGACGATCATCACGACCGATCGGAACTACCTGAACTGGTCGCTGAAGCTCAACCCGATCGCGCAGACCTCGGTGATCGCCAAGGGCGACAGCGGCGAGGACAACGCCGTCGATTCACTGTCGGACCTTCGGTATCAGTGGACGCAGACGCACCGGACGCGGTTCGGCCGGACGACGCTGACGCTGCTGGGGAGCATGGTCGGGTATTCGCTCGCCGGGACGGCCTTCGCCTGGCGGGCTCAGCGCCGGCTGCGGCGACATGTGTTCGATTGATCGGCTAACTTCGATGGAACTACGGACATTACAGGATGGATTTTGGGATTGGCTGACCTTACGGCCGTTAACGGGCCCGATTCTTGACAAGGAGCTGCGGGTGACCAGTCGTCGGAAGCGGTACTTTGTGCTGCGGGTGGTCTATCTGGCACTGCTGCTGATCATCCTGGCGATGGTCTGGGCGGACACTATCAGCTCTAACCAATCGTCGCTGATGACGGTTTCTCGGATGGCCATCGCCAGTCAGATGCTCACCTCGTTTGTCGTATGGTTTCAGTTCATCGGGGGGCAGGTCGTGGCGGTGATCATGCTCAGCACGGCGATCAGCGAGGAGATCTATCACAAGACGCTTGGGGTCCTGATGACCACGCCGATTACGGCGATGCAGATCGTACTGGGCAAACTGCTGAGCCGGTTGTGGCAACTGTTGCTGCTGCTGGGAATCAGCCTGCCGGTGCTGGCGATCGTGCGGGTGTTCGGGGGGATTCCGTGGGGATTTCTGGCGACAGGGCTGACCCTCACGCTGTGCACGGTGTTGTTCGTCGGGTCGCTGACAATGCTGTGGTCGATCTATTGTCGACGGGCATATACGGCGATCATTTTGAGCGTTTTGACGCTATTGGCATTGTTTTCCGGCTTGCCGTTTCTGATCATGTTGATTACGCTCAAGGCCGGGGAGGGCGACAAGATCTTCCTGGGGCTGGGATTGTTCAATCCGTACATCTGCCAGGGCGTCAATACGGCACTGTTGTTCGAGCCCCGGGGTATGCCCGCCTTGCCGTTCCCGGTCCAATGGCTTCCGTGGATCCATTGCGGGTTGCTGCTGGCGGCCACACTTTTGATCCTGCTATTTTGCATGTGGAAAGTTCGGAAGGTGGCCCTGCGGCAGATCGTCGGCGAAGCGACGGTGATCCTGAGCCCACAGGTGCCGATAACCTCGTCGGTCCCGGACACCATCGCGGCACGACTGCGGACGGTTCACGGCCAGCCGGTGTATTGGAAGGAATGCCGGCTGCCGCTCTTCGGACGGCACAAAATCGCGGCGTGGGTGTTCCTGNNATTGATTTATGCGCTGCTGGCCGACAGCAAGGACCTCCACCGCAGCGACACGCAGGCGATGTTCGGTATCGTGTTCATGGGCATCGCCCTGCTGATCACGGCGACGGTGCCGGCGGCCACCGTGACCAGCGAACGGGAAAGCGGGGCCCTGCCGCTATTGCTGACGACGACGCTGACGGATTGGCAGATTCTCTTCGGGAAATTTTTCGGGGCGATCCGCCGATGTCTGCCGGTGTGGGGGCTGTTGATGGGACACCTGGTCCTGTTCGTGGTCGTGGGCTACCTGCACCTGGTCGTGTTACCCTTCGTGGCAATCGTGGTGGCGTGGGTGTTGATTCTGTGTACGGCCAGCGGGGTGTATTTCAGCGTGGGATTCCGGCACACGACGACGGCCGTGATCCTGAATATGGCGACCTGGGCGACGGTGTGGGGGCTGGTTCCGGTGCTGCTGGGGTTCATGACCTTGTGGGTACGGCTCGATAGCAACATCGTCGAGAGTTATGTGGATATCATTCCGTTCGTGCAGTGCGGATGCCTGATCGACGGGGCGTTCGGGGATGGCGGGACTTTTCACTGGATCGGCCTCAACACGCTCAACATCGCCGAAACGCTGGTTTGGTTGCTGGCCTGCTTTGCGGGGTATTCGCTGGTGGCGGCGCTGTTTCTGGTGCGGGCCAAGATGTTGCTGCGACGGAAGGCGCTGCAATGAAACCATTCCCTGATGGATTCAAACTCGCAAGGTGCGCATGGACCTAACGGCGTATGAATCAAACCCCCGGAATAAATCCGGGGGCTTCCAAGTTGGTTGGCGGTTATGCGGGATTCGTGATTAGGATGCCATGATGATTGTCGGCATGATGCAGGTGCAGTTACGGCTATACGGGATCGGTTCGCTGAAGGACAAGCGGCGGGTCGTCAAGAGCGCCATCGAGCGGATCCAGAGCCGGTTCAATGTGTCGATCTCCGAGATCGAGGCGCAGGAAAGCAAGGTCCACGCCG
>PMBP01000239.1 GCA_003152975.1 Phycisphaerales bacterium
TTTGCCCTCCTTTTTAAGCCTCTTGTTCTTCTTCTTTCAACATGATGTGCTGTTTTACATCAAAATTCAATGTAGTAGAATGGAAATTTGATAATATTGCAGACGTTTCCCAGTCATGTTCTGCGTAGGAACATAAAAGGCACTTATAAAGTCCACAATTAAAGGAAACGCAACATTCTGCAATAGATAAGCAGACTGGAAAGGAAAAGAAAATGAAAAAGAAAGGTTTTACCTTAGTTGAGCTATTGGTCGTCATCGCGATCATAGCCATGTTGTTGGCGATCTTGATGCCGGCCTTGAACAAGGTCAAGAAGATCGCCCAGCGAGTCGTCTGCGGCACCAACCTCAAGGGTCTCGGCACGGCCCAGTCGGTGTACTCCAACGACTACGAAGACCAGTTCGCCAAGCAGGGCGGCTCGGCGGTAACGCTGAACTGGCAGCGTTGGACGCCAGGTTTTGCCGCTGTCGGGAAAGTGTGGTCGGGCACGACGCCGATCGGCCTGAGTATGGGTGCCAGCTTGTACCTGCTGATCCGCGAAGCGGATGTCAGCCCGAAGAGCTTCGTTTGCGGCGCCAGTGGCCAGACGGCTTATGACGGCAAGAATCCCAATGGCCTCGACTTGGTCGAGCTGTGGGACTTCGGCAGCAAGTGGGTCGCGGCGGGAACTGGAACTAGCGGAAAAGGGCCCATGGAGCATGTCAGCTACGGCTATCACAATCCCTATAGCCGATTTTCCGCCAGCGGCGCCTCCTCGGCATCGTTCGCCATCATGGCCGACAAAAACCCCTGGTTCGATCTGAAGCTCACAGAAAAGGCCCCGGGCGCCGATGTCAANNGAAACGCCGACACCTTTTCGGGTCTGATTTCCCGTATGGGGTCGTACTATGATACGGCGGGGATCGAGCGGTGGAACATCCAGGTTGCCAATGCCAATGCGCACGGCCGCGAAGGACAGAATGTGGCCTACGGCGACGGACACTCCGAATATACCAAGACCTCGGATGTCGGCGTCAAGCACGACAATATCTACACCAAGCAGGCGCCGCCGAATGGTGCCCTTGAGGGTCCCGTTCGCTGCGGCATTACGACTGTGAAATATTATGTGGCGCCGCTCGATACACAGACAGACTCGATCACTGATATCAGAAATGAGACCGCCCACCCCTCCCTGCACCCGATCTCGGCCGTGGATAGTCTGCTGATCAACGATGACGACAATCTCTAATTCTCTGTCGTTGATGTACTGTGGTTTTCAACGGCCTTTCGCTTCGGCGGAAGGCCGTTGTTTTGCGCCGCGCCCTATCAGTAACCTCTTGTCCTGTCGGTCTGGGTCATCCAACGAGTTCTACTTCGCCTTCGGCGGCACATGCAAACTCAGCCCGAAGGCGTCTTCCCACGCCTCCTTGAGCACTTCCGTCACCGTCGGGTGGGCGAAGCTCACTTCCGAAATCATCTCATGGCTACCCAGCATCGCCCGGGCCGTCGAGATCATCTCCGTCGCCGTCGCCCCGACGATCGTCACGCCCACGATCGCCTTCGACGACGCCTCGCGGAGGACGCGGACCTCGCCGATGGTTTCATTGTGGGCCAAACTGCGGCCATTGGCACGGAATGGCGCCTTGCCGACGACGACGGCGATGCCCTGCTGCTGGCACTTCCTTTCCGTCTTACCGACGGAGGCCACCTCCGGAAAGGTATAGACCGCCCGCGGGATTCGTTCGTAGTCGCCGACCTCTTCGCTGCCGCCGGTGGCGTTGACTGCGGCAACCTCGGCCTCGGCGAACGCCCCGTGGGCCAGATAGGTTGTGCCCACCAGATCGCCGATGGCATACACGCCCGGCACGCTGGTCTCCATTTTCCGATTGACGCGGATCGCCGGGCCGTTCATCTCGGGCTTGAGGGCCGACAGCGTCTCCGGATCGCAATACGCCTTTCGGCCGACGGCCACAAGCACCTTCTCGGCCTCGATCGCCTCGCCGCTTTCAAGCGACACCCGGGCTTTGCCGCCCTGAGCCGTAACGGCCGTGACCTTCTTGGCGACCATTGACTCGATGCCGATCTTCTTGAGTTCGCGGGCCATGACCTGGCCGACCCACTCGTCCTCGTTCGGCAGTAATTGCGGCAGCGCCTCGACGATCGTCACCTTGCAGCCGACCGTCGAATACACGCACGCCAGTTCGCAGCCGATCACGCCGCCGCCGATAATGACCATCGATGCCGGAATCGCCGACAGCGCCAGGGCCTCGGTGCTGCTGATGATCGTCTGGCCGTCAAACGGAAAGATCGGAATCTGCACCGGCGCCGAACCCGTCGCCAGAATGATGGTCTTACAGGCGATCTCCTGCGCTCCCCCGGCCGACTCAATGCGGACCTTACCCGGAGCCGAGACCACCCCCCTGCCGGCAAAGATCGCGATCTTGTTGCTCTGTACCAGCCCCGTGACGCCCTTGCGGAATCCCTCGACGATGGCGTCTTTGCGGGCCATCATCTTGGCCCAGTTGGGCCGCACCGGCCCGGCCATCTCCAGACCCATCAGCGACGCGTGCTTGGCCAGCGTCAAAAAATGCGCCGAACCCAGCAACGCCTTGGACGGAATGCACCCGCGGTTGAGGCAGGTGCCGCCCATCTCGGCCTTCTCCACCAGCGCCGCCTTGGCCCCCCGCTGAGCGCACCGAATCGCCGCCGCATACCCGCCCGGCCCGCCGCCGATCACCACCACATCAAACTGTTCCGCCATAATCCACTCTCCGAATTGACTATTGATTATCGACGATTGACTATTGGTTTTGAATCTCATCGAACGATTGCCTGATTCTCCGGCTTTGGAAACAAGAAGATCATCTCGACCTCCGATCCCGCCTTCACATGAATAGTCAATCGTCACTATTCAATAATCATAATCCTACTGCTTCCGCCCAATCAAACAAGCCGGAATTTCCGTAATCGGATCCCAACCAAACACAATCAAACACCGTCGGGATCGAGTTGGCGAACCAGGGCCGTGTGGGCGGCGTCGAAAGACCGAACCCCCCCGCCGTCAAGCTGCAGGATCAGCCCGTGGGCCGGATCGATGCCGATACAGGTGCCGCTGTAGGATGTCTGCCGAAAGGTCAGGGTCACATGTCGGCCCAGTTGATTGCTGTACTGCTTCCACCGCTCGACCATCGACGCGCCATCGCCAATGGCCAGGTCAATCTGCTCTTCGAGACAATTCAGCAGGCATGCCGCCAGATGATTGCGATCGACCGAGCGTCCCGTTTCCCGATCGAGACTGGTCCCCGGCGTATCGAGGCCGGCCCCGTCGAAGAAGGCGGCGGCCTGGTGACAATTCATTCCAATCCCGATCACGAAATCCCTGTGTTTGCCCCGCGTGCGGGCCTCGATCAGGATCCCGCAGGCCTTGCGCCCCTCCAACAAGATATCGTTGGGCCACTTGATCCTCGGCCGCGACCCCGCGGCCTTCTCGACGGCCGCCGCCGCCGCAATCGCCGCCGCCACCGTCAGAAGTTCGGCATGGCAGGGACAATCGATCCGCAGGATCGACGCCAGAAGCCCTTCGCCCGGGCGGCTCAGCCAGCGGTTCGGTCCGCGGCCGCGACCCGCCGTCTGGTGTTCGGCGAGAATGCACAGGCCGTCGTGCTCGGCCTTCGAGGGAAATTGCCAGGCGATATCGTTGGTGCTGGCCGTCGATTCGTATATCCGCAGCGACCGCCCCACGCGGGCCGTCGTCAGCCCCGCCTGGATTCGATCCGCATCCAGCCGATCGGTCCGTTCCATGCGTCGCGGGCTAACGATCCAGCCCGATATCCACGGCGACCGCCGAGTGCGTGATCGCACCGATGGCGATCCGATCGACCCCGCAGTTGGCCACCGCCCGGACATTGTTCAGCGTGATCCCGCCGCTGGCCTCCAGCATCGGCTTGTGCCGGCCGGACATCTGGTCGCGAAGCTCCACGGCGTGCTTGAGCTGCCACTGCCCCATGTTGTCCAGCAGGATAATGTCAATCCCCGGAATCGTCAAAACGCGGTCGAGCTGGTTATCGACATGATCGACCTCGACGGCCACGAACTTCACGCCCCGGGCCTTGTGGGCCAGCGCGACCATCCGTTTGAGCTTCGGCTCGAACTGATCGCCGAACTGGGCGAAATGGTTGTCCTTGAACATCACCGCATCGCCCAGACTCATGCGGTGGTTGAATCCGCCTCCGCAGCGGACGGCGTACTTGTCCAGATACCGCCAGCCCGGGATGGTCTTGCGGGTGTCGTAGATCTGGGCCCGGGTCCCGCGGATGGCACGGACGAACTTCCAGGTCATCGTGCTGATTCCGCACAGCCGCTGGAGAAAATTCAGGATCACCCGCTCGGCGCTGAGCATCGCCCGCAGCGGCCCCGAAACGATTCCCAGCGTGTCGGCCACATTGGCGTGCCGACCGTCGCCGATCATCACCCGCAGCTTGAGCCGCTTGTCGTAGCACTTCAGGATTTCGCGGACGATGTCCATCCCGCACACGACGATCTCTTCCCGCGTGACCAGCTTGGCGGCGATGATCTCGTTGTCGCCCGTGACGATCCGGCTCGTCGGGTCGCCCTGGCCGAAATCCTCTTCCACCGCCAGATCAATCAGCGTTCGGACCTTTCCCAGGTCCAGCCGGGGTCTTTTTTTTCCTGTCGCGTTTGTCGTCGCCATTTTCGCTCTTCAATTGAGGCAATTCGTCCAGTTCCCGCAATCGGTCCCGCAAACGGGCCGCGGTCTCAAAGTCCAGGGCCTCGGCCGCCGCGAGCATCTGCCGGTTCAGCTCGGCGGCCAGTTCCACACGGTCATAATCCTTCTCCTCCAGCGCCAAGGCGTCCTGGGCCGTTTTCCGGGCCCGGAACTGCTCGGACAATTCGGTTCGGATCTCTTTGCGGACCGTCTCGGGCGTGATGCCGTGCTGGCGGTTGTAAGCCAGTTGTATTGTACGCCGCCGGGCCGTTTCGTCAATCGCTTTCTGCATGGAATCGGTCACGCGGTCGGCGTACAGCATCACCCGGGCGTTGACATTCCGGGCCGTACGGCCGATCGTCTGGATCAGCGAGGTCTCGCTCCGCAGGAANNCGCAGCAGGTTGATCCCCACCAGGACATCAAACTTGCCCTCGCGGAGACTCCGCAGGATTTCCACCCGCTCCAGCGTCAAAATCTCGCTATGCAGGTACTCGCAGCGGAAGCCCTTCTTCTTCAGGTAGGCCGACAAATCCTCCGCCAGCCGCTTGGTCAGAGTCGTCACCAGCGTCCGTTCCCCTGCGGCCACGCGCTGTGTGATCTCGCCGATCAAATGCGGAATCTGATTCGACGCCGGGGACACAAAGATCTCCGGATCGATCAACCCTGTCGGCCGGATGATCTGCTCGACGACCTCG
>PMBP01000295.1 GCA_003152975.1 Phycisphaerales bacterium
GCGGGTCGAATCATTCCAGAATTTTCGTTGACACTTGAACATTTTTTTGAAGACTCGCAGCAATATTACCCTGTGCACAGGGACTCCATTCCCGAAAACAACCTCTTTGGGCGATTGACCTTTTTCACCTTTGATGAATTTTTTCATGTCCTTGTCGGTAATGGTATCGGGATTCAGCCCCTGAGACCGCAGCCATCCTCGGAGTTCTTCGCGAAGCCATCGGTCTCGGACGATCCCGGATTTGCCGGGGGGTACATCCTCAAGGGCCAGCATCTGTTGGCGGATTTCGCGTTGTTCGGCTTTGGTAAGGGCGTTGTCGAGTTTTTCCCGGAGTTGTTCCCAGCCCCGCGGAACCTTGAGATGGTTGGCCGACAAATCCGAAACGAAAAACCGGCTTGTGTAGAGATCCTTATCGGGATCAACGGGGCCATATTGTGTCGCCTTGTGGAGCATACCGCCAAGTTTTCTACCCTGGGGGCGATGGGATACGACAAGGTTTTTAACAGCGTCGATGACCTGGGCACGGAACTGATCTTTTGTATCCCATGGGGGTGGCAATTCTTGATCGTCCAGATATTTTCCTTCGGCGCGGGCGAATTCCCGTTGTTCCCAACGGCCGGCCAAGTCCTGAATGCGTTCGGGGCCGGTCAGGGCGATGACCACGGCATCGAGGGCGTGATGGCGATGGTCGGCGCGGTTTTTTTCCGATGCATCTGAATCTTCCCGATCGTAGAAGAGTCCCCAATCTCTGCGAAGGATAGCGGTATAGGCCCCTTTTGTGGCGAAGATACGGCGTTTTCCATCGTTGGCGCCAGCGTACAGAACCTCCTGAGGCCAATCGGTGACCTGACGGGAGGCATAGGCCGCATCGGTGAGGGCGGATTGGATAAATTCATCCCGGTCTTTGACCTGTTTGTGGAGCAGTTCCCACTTGGCGGGCTTTAGTTTTTTGAGATGTTCAAATCGCTGCTCCAGGGTCTTGAATTCGGAATCGGTCATCCATTCTTTGGGGGTCTGGTTCCCTTTGCCACGATTTTCAGCGGCAAAACACAGGAGACGATTGGTTTGGCCGTCCATTCCCCCGCGACTCTTGGGTATGATATGATCGATTTCCAGATTGTCCCCGATTGCCGCCATGTCTTCGGTAATCATACGATCATCAGAATATGCAGACGCGCCCTTTTGCTCCTTACACAGCAACACTCGGAGTACGGCTTTTTCGCGTTGATTTTTACTTTTCGTTTGAAGCTGGTATTTTTCGATGATCTGTTTGCGTTCTTTCTCCCGATCGCGGTTTTCTTTCAGTTGCCGATCTCGGACTTTGGCCGATTGCCTGCCCTGTCGGGCCAATTCAATAACGATTCGATCGGGTTTTTTGTGAAATTTCCGAAGGTAGGCGATGAGGTGCTCGCGAACGGCATGGATGGCCTTGCGGACGACGGGGTTGCTGAGTGTAGGAGCAGGAGGAAGCAGGTCGGGATGCTTTTCGAGAAAGCGACGCATAGGCCGGTTGGCGGCGGAGCCATTACCGGATAAGGCATAGCGGGCGCGCTGGTCAGGGTTGGCGCCGTTTGTCGCGTCTTCGGCGAAAAACTTACGGGCCTCGGTGACAGTACATTTGTATTGTTTCATATAGGGCAGGAGATTTTGGACGGCCTTGCGGGACAGGTTCAGGCGGTCATCCACCTTGCCTCGGGTCTTCCAGCCCTCGATGAATTTGTCGGTTTGTTCCTCAGAGAGATTCCACCATGTCCGACAACCCTGCCGGAGACGATCGGCATGGGCTTTGAATTTGGAATCGAATTTGAGGATGGCCTTGTTGATCGAGTCCTTTTGAGATTGCGGGAGGGCATCCCATGCGGATTGACCGCCGAAGATGGGCAGGATAATCCGACGATAAAACCAGTTGGAATTGATTTGTCGCTGATCATCCTTTTCGATGTTGAGCCAGTAGAGAGCTTTTTTCTCTCCGCGATCGATCTTGAGGGCCTTGCGGATGGTCGTAGGGGTAGCCGTTTTGGTTGTGTAGGTGTTGAGTTCATCGAAGACGGCAGCGCGTTCGGAATCCGTCAGGGGACGGGGGAGTTCGCCGGGGCCTGCAATGCGGATATTGTTGACGGTTTCGAGGACGAGAAAATCCTGGGCGTCCATGTCCGACTTTGGGCAACATCGATCGGACGGTTCGAGGTCGCAACGACCCAGGGTGCCGGTGTCCCAGTAGGTGCGTCTTTGCCCGAACAGAATACCACGAGATCGCCAAGTTGCGTCTTCGGTATCGTCGTCGAGGATTTTGCGGCAATCGTCCGTCAATTGCGGGGCAAGGGGGGAATCGAACGATTTTTGGGCGGTCCAAAGGGCGTCGAATTCGTGACGGATCAATTCGCGGTCGGCGGAGAATTCATATACCGGCTGGCCGAGGGAGTCGGAACGGTTGCGGATACGGTTACCGATTTGTTTTGACTCATTTCTTTTGTTGGTGACGGTTTTGCGGCGTTCCCTATACAAGTCGGCCATCATTGCGCCATAGGTCGGCGAACCGCGTTTGATCATCTCTTGTTTGGTATGGCTGATAGCGGCTTTGACTTTCTGATCCTCTTTGGCTTGCTGATCCTTGTCGGCGATTTCTTCGGTTTCCGAATCGGCGTCTTCCATCCATGAGGCGCCGCGCCGCTGGATCAGATGGAGAAGGACGCGGCCGAATTCGAGTTCGGTAAGGGGATCAGACAGGCCTTTCTTGCGAAGAAGCCAGGGATTCATGTCGGGATTATCGAACCATTGTTTGAGGTCCGGGGGATTGGCGGGCATCCAGCCCTTGTCCAGCAAGAAGGACCGCATCTGATGTTTGCGCTGGGCACGGCGAGCAATGGAGCGACGCTGGCTACGGGTACTCCTGCGGGCTTGATTCTTGGGCGCTCC
>PMBP01000129.1 GCA_003152975.1 Phycisphaerales bacterium
AGGACATTGTCCACCGATTTTTCATAGACGGCGATGCGAGTCTGCTTTCGTTCGACCATTCGGGCCTGAATGGCCGCGGGAGAATCGTGGACTTCACAGAACAGCATATCCACCCGCGGCCGCATGAGATTGCGGACCTTCAGGAGGCCTAATTGCAGGACTTCGGTCATCAGCCGATTTTGGCTTTCGGTCAGCCACCCCTGTTCGATGGACGGTTCCAGAAGTCGTGCGATGGTTTGCGGCGTCAACGATTTCGAGGATCGCTGGGAGGGGCGGGCTCCCAAGATCAGCCGAAGGGCCGGCCGGATCGCCAGCCCGTCGAAAATCCGGAGGATCGGCTGGAGTAACCGCATCAACGGAAACCAGACCGGCGCCGCCAGCAGGCAGACTCGACGGGTGTTCGAATAGGCCACGGCCTTGGGCAGCATCTCCCCCAACAGGACCAGGATCAGGAATTCCAGTACGGCCGAGACACCGCCGGCCGCGGCGTTGAGGGATCGGGCCAACTCCAGCGACAGGATGCTGGACAGGGAAAAGAACAGGGTGTTGACCGTCATGTTGCTCAGCAGCAGGGTGGTTAGCAGCCGCTCGGGGGAATCCATCAGCCGGGCGATAAGCATTTGCAAGGGATTTCCGGATTGGCGAAACTGTTCCAGTTGGCGGCGGGATTGGTTGAAGAATGCCGTTTCCGAGGCGGAGCAAAAGGCCGAGCAACACAACAGGCCCGCCATCAACAGCAGACGCCATGAATGTTCCAGCAGGATCGACACGCCGTGCCCCAGAGCCCGGCAACTTTACTGCGGCCGAGGCAGTCGCAGGGTGAAGGTCGAACCCTGTCCTGCCCGAGATTGTGCCTCGATGCTACCGCGATGCTCCTCGATGATTCTCCGACAAAAGGCCAGCCCCAGCCCCGTTCCGGTTCTGCCGTATTGCGAGGGCGATTTTGTGGTAAAGAAAGGATCGAAAATCCGATCCAGATTCTCCGGCAGGATGCCGGAACCGGTGTCGATGACCTCAAGGGTGGTCAGTTCCGGCGTTTGGCCGGCTCGGAGGGTCAGTTGACCGGGGCGGCCGAGCATGGCCTCCCGCGCGTTAAGGATCAGGTTCATCAGGACCTGCTGGAGGCAGATGGCATCGCACCAGACCTGCAGGCCATCGGGAATCTCCAGAACGACGGTGATCCGGTCCTTGGCGAAATTGCGGGCCAGGCACCCAAATACCTCATCGACCAATTTCCGAACCTCGGTCCAGGACGATTGGTCGGAATGGCCTTTGGCCAGATCGAGCATCCGCTGGAGAATTTTGGAGGCCCGTTCGGCATTGAAGGCGGTTTTCTCGATGGTTTTCTGGTGGAGCTGGATGTCCTCGGGGTGCTGCAAAGACAACCGTGCGTAATTTTCCAGTGGTGTCAGGATGTTGTTCATCTCGTGGGCGATCATCGCGGAAATCAGGCCCAGGTTGGCCAGCGGCTCAATACGGGATAACTGTGCCTGCAAGTTGTCAGACTGGCGGCGCTGCTGCTGCAACTGATGATGCATCGAAGACCGTTTTTCGAGAATTCCCTTCATACCTTACAATTTCCTGGCCTGAGTTGAGAAATCCCTTGTTGCCTGTCCAAGATACCTTTGCTATAATTCTGTCGCCATCATACAATGCAACGATCGCGTATATTCATTTTCTTGTATCGACAAAAGGAGCGGATTGGCTTGAATGGATGATCGGGATATACTCGATACCTTGTTGGAGTTACTTGGGAACTGCCCCGTGGAGGTCCGAAAGGTCCCGCTGGGCGGGCAGGGGGGCGGCATGTGCCGTCTGCGGGGCAAAGCGGTCTTTTTTGCGGATGCCGATGCCTCTGTCGGTGAGACGACGGCCCTGGCGGCTCAGGCCGTACGGCAGAATATGGATATCGAGGGCGTGTACCTTCGCCCTCAGATTCGAGAAGTCATTGAACGCTATCGGTCGCTGGACCCTGCCATCGGGCAGGGGGGCCAGGACCTTCGGCGATAGGGAGACAGCCCAAACATGAGCGAAAACAAAGATCAGCCCGTTCCGACGGTATTGGTCGTGGACGATAATCCCCAGAATCTGGAGTTGCTTTTGGCCTATCTGGAGGATGTTCAGTGCAAGCCGCTTTCGGCGACCAATGGTCCGGAGGCGCTGGAGATAGTCCGTCAGCAATCTCCAGACCTGCTTTTGCTGGATGTGATGATGCCGAAGATGAGCGGATTCGAGGTCTGCCGGCGGCTCAAGAACGATCCGGTCACCGAATCGATTCCGATCATCATGGTCACGGCCCTGAGCGAAATCGGGGACATCGAACGGGCGATCAACTCCGGCACCGACGATTTTCTAAGCAAGCCCGTCAACAAATGGGAACTGGTCACGCGGGTGCGGACCATGCTCAAACTCAAACACCTCACCGATAAACTCGAACGGACGCTGGCTTACCTCAGCGAGATCGAAAAACAGGCCGAAATCTCCAAATCCGAATAGGGGGCCATTACT
>PMBP01000394.1 GCA_003152975.1 Phycisphaerales bacterium
CGGAATCGTCGCATGAAGACCGAAGCGGCCCTCCTCCAACCCGAAGCCCCCGCCGTACCGCTGTACGATTACCAGCGCCGCTGGGTCGCCGACAAGTCGCGATTCAAGATCGGCTGCTGGACTCGCCAGGGTGGCAAGAGTTTCGGCGTGGCGTTGGAGGCCGTCGACGATGCCAACGAAACGGCCCAGAACTGGGTAGCCCTCTCGCGCGGCGAGCGGCAAAGTCGCGAGCTGATGGAAAGGGCCAAGATGCATTCCAAGGCCTATGCCGCCGGGGCCTCGGCCATCGAGGAGGATCGGTTCAAGGTTGACGATAACGAATACAAGCAGCTCATGATCGTCTTTAACGGCGGCGCCCGGATCATCGGCCTGCCCGCCAATCCCGATACCGCTCGCGGCTACACGGCCAATGTCATTCTCGACGAGTTCGCGATCCACAAGGATTCGCTGAAAATCTGGGCGGCCATGTACGGCTCGATCACCCGGGGGTTTAAGGTTCGGATCGTCTCGACCCCGATGGGAAAACAGAACAAGTTTTACTCGCTCTGGACCGGCGACAACGGCTACAGCAAGCATTTCACCGACATCTACGCCGCCGTCAAGGAAGGGCTCGATGTCAATGTCGACGAGCTCCGCAAAGGTCTCGACGACGACGAGATCTGGGCCCAGGAATACGAGTGTCAGTTCCTCGACGAGGCGACCGCCTTTTTAACCTTCGAATTGATCTGCGGCTGCGAGGATGACTCGGCGTCGATGGCCCTGGATGAAACGATCACGACCCCCCGCGAGTTCTATCTCGGCGGTGATATCGGCCGCAAGCATGACCTCACGGTCCTGTGGTTGCTCGAGAAGCTTGGCGATGTCTATTGGACCCGGGCCGTCATCCGCCTGGACAAGATGCCGTATCGCCTGCAACGGGAATTCATCAGCCAGCTCATCCGGCGGCTGAACATCCGCCGGACCTGTGGCGACGCCACGGGCATCGGCGCCCAGATCTGGGAAGATCTGCAGACCGAGTTCGGCGATTATCGCGTCGAACCGGTGGTCTTCACCAACGCGATCCAGAACGATCTGGCCGTCCGGATGTTGCGGACCTTCCAGGACCATCGGATCCGGATCCCGATCGAGAGTCGGCTCCGCAACGCCCTGCACTCGGTCAAGAAGGTCATCACCGCTGCCGGACATACCCGCTTTGACGCCGAGCGGACGGCCGATGGCCACGCCGACGAGTTCTGGGGTGGGGCACTCGCCCTGATGGCCACCGATCAAGGCGCAATCAAACCGGAGATTTTCTGGGCATGACCGAAACCGCAGTCAACCTGAGTCAACTGGCGAGTCTCTTTGCTCTGGGCGCCGATCTCGACGGCATCACGCCCGAGCGGCCCACCCGGCCGTACGAGCAAAACGAGATCGTCTATCGGTGCGTCAACGAGCTCATCAACGCCTGCCGCTCGTTTCAGTTGGTCCTGGCCACCGCCGACGAGCGGATCATCGAGGCGGGCCCCGCCTGGGATGCGATCTTCAACCAGCCGGACCTGCCCTTCTCGGAATTGATCACCCAGACGGTCGGGTTCCTGGCTGTCTTTGACGAGTGCTACTGGATCTTTGTCAATCCCGACGATATGTCCCCCGCCCTCCGCGTGGTCAGCTCCCAGCAGTGCAAGCCCGTCCTTCGTCGCGGCATCGTCGTCGGCTACGAGCTTCGCCTCGAGGGTCGCGTGCGGATCCCGCTGCTGCTGGAGGATGTCCATCCCCTCATCGGCTTTAATCCCTACCGTCCTGGCTTTGGCGTCGGCGCTGCGCAGTCCTCGCGTCTGGCCATCTCGTCGGCCTATCAGGCCCAGCTCTTCAACGAGTCGGCCCTGGCCAACGGCGGCCGCGTCGGTCCTATGATCACGCTCCCCGGCCGCATCGAGCCGGAGGAAAAGGATCTGCTCATCAGCCAGTTCGAGTCCCGCCATAAGGGCGCCCGCAACGCCGGCAAGGTCTGCATCGTTACCGGAGGGGCCAAGATCGAATCGCTGGCCCAGACGATGGCCGAGCTGCAGATGCTCGACCTGGCCAAGTACAGCTCGCAGGCCATCTGCATCGCCTTCGGCGTCCCCGGCGAGATCGTCGGTCTTTCGCCCGAGGCGCAGTACGCNNTCGATCACGCTGGGCCGCTATGCGTCCCGGATCCGTACGCTGCGGTCGCATCGCACCGCCCGTAGCAAGGCCCTTCAGACCCAGGCGGGCATCTTTGCCTACTTCCTGCTCGAAGAGCATCCCACGATCTCCGAGATGATTCAGGACCGGGCCGAGAAGGTCCTCAAGTTCACCCAGGCGGGCGTGCCTCTCAACTCCCTGATTTCCGCCCACGATCTTCCGTATGAGGAAGTCCCGTGGGGCGACGACGCCTTTATGCCGATGGGCATGGCGACCGCCAACCAGATCCTCGAAGGCGCCAAGGAACCGATCCTGGGCCCGGCGCTCACCGAGGGTCAGCCGGTGGATGAAACCCCGCCCACCGACCCGCCCGCTAAACCGGCCGACGGGGCCGCTGCGATAGCCCAGGATGCGGGCAAGTCATCCCCCCTTCCCGACCATGCCAAGCTCGCCGACCGCACCCTGTGGCGAAAATGGGCCGCCTCCTGGTCCGGCCTGGAGCGAGAGTATCGCTCGACGATCCGATCGTACTTTTCCCGCCAGCAGCGTGAGCTTCTCGCCAAGCTCCGCTCCGCGATTGAAAATGGAAAATCGAAAATGGAAAATTCTTCAGCCCTCACCAAGGCTGATGCGAATGAAATCATTATGCGGGTCGTCTTCGATCTTCGCATGGAAAATCGCAAGCTCCGCGTGATCAACCGCACCTTCTTTGAGCGGGGAGCCCTGTTGGGGACTCGCCAGTCGCTTTCGGAGATTTCGGGCCTATCGGGCGACGCCCTCGACGCGGCCGCAAAACCGATTACCGATAGCCCCGCCGTCCAGCACGCGATGGCCCAATCCTCGGCCAAACTGGAGGATGTCAACGCCTTCACCCGCGACGCCGTCTCCAGCTCGCTCCGCGAAGGACTCGAAAAGGGCGAAGGTCTGCCCGATTTGACCACCCGCATCGAGAACCTGCTCGGCTCCAATCGGGGCCGGGCCCAGCGGATCGCCCGCACGCAAACCGCCGGCGCCGTCCAGACCGGCCGCCATGAGGGCATGAAGGCCGCCGGCGTGGAGTTCAAGGCCTGGATCACCAGCGGCGACGACGCCGTACGCCCCGACCATCGCCAGGCGGGAGAAGACTATGCCGCCGGGATCCCGATCAATGAGCCCTTCATCGTGGGTGGCGAGCCGCTGATGTATCCCGGCGACCCGTTGACCGGCTCGGCCGGAAATATCATCAACTGCCGGTGCCTGCAGGTGGCGCGTCTCACCCTTGCCGCCACCGCCCCGGTTGAATTCTTGCACTATAAATCCCTCGAGGGAAAACTATGAAAACCAAATATTTCTTCTGCGAAACGCGAGCGATCAACACCGAGGCCAAGACCATCGATGTCATCGCCTCAACCCCGGATCTCGACCGCGACGGCGAAGTGATTCTTCCGTCGGCCTTCGCGAGGAGCATTGCTTCTTTCAAGGCCAATCCCGTGATCCTGGCCGGTCATCAGCATCGGCTGGCCAACGGCGAGAGCCCCGTCATCGGCGCCGCGATCCCCGAGACGATCAAGATCTCCGATCGCGAGCTGAGCTTTACCATGCGGTTCGCTCCGACCAAAAATGGCAATGAGCACTGGACTCTCTATAGCGAAAAATTCCAGAATTCCTTCAGCGTCGGATTCATTCCCCTCAAATGGGAAGACCGGGACATCAAAGGCAAGTCCGTTCGGCATTACACCGATGTCGAACTGCTGGAGGTCTCGGCCGTCCCCGTCCCGTCCAACGCCAGCGCCGTCTCCCGTGCCATGAGCTTTTATGATTCGGCCGAGGACGATCGCCCGGAGACCATCAAGTCCATCCAGGCCCCGATCCTTAAAGAGATCGGAAATTTGAAATTGGAAATCGAAAATATAAAATCCCTGATTGATTCCCTCGCCGACGATCTCGGCGAGATCAAGTCCCTTGTCGCCGGTTCGGGCGGGTACGGAAGGGAGCTTCTCGGCGGCTCCCCGGACGCGGACCCGCTCGCGGGCGAGAAGGTCAACGCCGAAGACGCATTAAAGGCCGTTCAAAAAGCCATTCAATCTCTCTAAAGAAAGGCATTCAAATGGAATTTGAAGTACAAATAAAGACCATGCTCCAGGACACGGTTAAGGGCCTGGCCACCAAGGAAGAACTCAAGACCGCCGTCCGAGAGGCCCAGGTTGCCGAGATCGCCCGCCAGGACGCCGAGTCCAAGAAGGCGATCGACCCCCTGACCACGGCGATCAAGGAGATGCAGGATGAATCCGCCAAGATGCGGGTCCAGCTCCGCCGCCTGATCTTCACCGGCAACGCCGAGCTGCACGGACCCGACGGGACCTGGAAGGGCATCTGGGGTTCCCAGGAGCTGGCTCGCCAGTTCGGTCTGGTCGTCCTGGCCGAAATCGGCGGAAGTGTCAAGGCCCGGGAGGAGCTCAAGTCCCTGGGCATCCAGGTTGAGAAGGCCTCCGTCAGCGGATCGGCCATCACCTCCGGTGAGGCCTTGATGCCCACGGAGTTCATGGGTCATCTCCAGGCGATGATGGGCCGGTATGGCCTCATCCGCCGCTTCGCCAACATCATGCCCGTCGGCAACAGCGGCATCGCCTCCATCCAGGATTCCGATCCGGTCGTCTATGCCCCCGGCGCCGGGACCGCACCGACGGCCTCCGCCCCGGGCTTTAAGTCCATCGGGATCCAGCCCAAGAAGATGCTTACCCTGGTCCCCATCGACCGCGAGGTGACCGAGGACGCCGCCGCCGCTATCGGCGAGATCGTCGGCCAGTCCATCGCCCGCGCCTTCGCCAAGAAGGAAGATCAGTGCGGCTTCATCGGCGATGGTTCGGCGACCTACTTCAACTTCACGGGAATCGTTAAGGCCGTCATGGCCCTGTCGGGCACGCCCAGCTATATCATGGGCGTGAGAGTTCAGGCCACCGCCGGCACTTGGGCGGCCATCACTCTGGGCGATGTTCTGGCGCTGCCCGGCATGATCGACGACGATGCCGAGGATGAGGCATCACCGGACGATCTGCGGTGGTATTGCCACCGGAATTTCTTCTGGACCGTCATGATTCCGCTGGCCATCGCGGCAGGCGGGACCTCGGCTATGGAGATGCTGGCCACGGCCTTTGGCCGGCAGAGAACCTTCGCCGGTTATCCGGTCAGTTTCTCGAAGGTCTTCCCCCGCGTCAAGGCCGCCGCCGACCACGAGCCGCTGATGCTGGCCAACCTGCGTCAGTGCCTGCTCTTGGGCGACGCCCGCGAGTTGACCATCGAGACCAGCCGCGAGGCGTATTTCACCACCGACCAGATCGGCATTCGCGGCTCCGAGCGGATCGCCCTGTCGCCCTACAACCTCGGGACGCTCAACACCGACACCACGCCGGTCCAGGGCGCCGTCGCCCTCCTCGAGGCCGACATCGCGTAGGCGATTGCCGATCCACCCGACGACTGGGGTCTCCGGGGTGGAAGGGACTTTGACTAACAAAAAAAAGAATGAAAGGATCAACCAATGATCGGTGAAGCACAAAATGCAAAATGGAAACTCCTGGTCGCCCCGCAGGTCGCCGATGGCGCCCTGTTCGCCAGCAACGGGTACATCGATACCCTCGGCTTCGGCTACGCGGAGTTCGTCATCGCCCTCGGCGCGATGGCCGACACGGTCGGCACCACCGGCGCGACGACCGCCCCGGTGATCGAGGAATGCGAGACCTACAACGGCTCGTACACCGAGATCGCCGCCGCCGTACTGAGCACGTACATCGCCACGACCTACGCCAACACGCTCTACAAGATCGATGTCAACCTGCAGAACCGCACCAACAAGCGGTACATGCGGGTCAAGGCGCCGTATGCCGGTTCCACCGGTGCCGGTGCCTATGGCGCGATCCTGGCTCGGCTCAGCAAGCCGCAGGGCGTGGCGCCCGCCACCGCAACCGAACGCGGTTTCACGGAGAACATCCTGGCGTAATCAAATTTGTCGCCGCTCCAGTACCGGATCCGCTCCAGCACTCGCGGGGGCGGATCCAGATCAGAAGTAGATCAACCGTCTCGGTTGATAAATAGATGTAGCACAAGCGTCTCGCTTGTGAAAAGAAAGGGATACCATGGAAGACATACAGGTAAACAAAACGCCCATCCAGTTCCCCAAGGGGCTCGATATCTTGACCGGGATTTTGAATCCGCCCAAGCCCCTCACGGCATCGGCGTTCAAGCAGCAAACCACCCCGCGCAACAAGCAGCAGCGCGGCGGAAACAACAAGCAGAAATAGCTTAACCGTCTCGGTTAAGACATTCAAAAAACAGGAAGAACAGATGAATGCCTTAGAAACAATCAGAAGCGTCTGGCTCCAATTGCGAAGCGTGGTTTACACGGCCCTGGACTGGCCGACGACGACCAACTCGTACAACCCCGCGACGACCGTCACGCATCGACTGGCGACTCGGATGGTGGACAAGACCGAAACGGCCCTGGCCGCCATCGAATGCTCGGACCGGTTTTCCTTCAACGGTCTCGAGCTTCGGGCCCGACTCACCGGGGCGGGTGCCGTATCCACCTTCCACATCTTCGGTCGGCGATCGGGCAGCACAAATGTCAAGCTGATCGCCACGGTTGTCGCTACGGCCGGTTCGCAGGTGGATGCCAACGGGTATTACTTTGCGACCACGCTGTCGAAGTCGGCCGAATATTGGCCCAAGACGATCACGGTCAGCTCGGAACCAGCGGGTAGCGGAATGTGTACCCTGTTCTTCGACACCATGGGCTGGTCGGATTTCTGGATTGGCGTGACGGCTTTGTCGGCGGGCACGATCTATTTCGACTATGCCGGATTTTGAGGTGACGCATGTCAAACCCCGTACTGGTTAGAGACTCGTTCAACTTGGGCAAGTGGTATGCCTATGTGCCGGCGGACAAGGACGGTCGGTACTGGACTCGGTACGATCTTGCGGTCCCGGGTCAAGACATGACAAACCACAGTAAATATTTCTGTATCCAGCAGGTCCTTTTCGGAAAGGTCTTTCCCGGCCAGATCGTCAACGTCAAACGCGACAATGCGACCCTTTGGGTCGAAGCGGCTGGGGGCTATTGGTCTGATACCTCATCGACACTCGGCGCATGGATCGGCCGCACCAATTACTCCGGAACCCTGACCGCCGGTTATGCGACGGTCACGATCCCGGCGACGCACAACAAAATCAAAATCCTGGTCGATGCCTTTTATACCAACGGTTCCTCGCACGCGGATGTGATGTGCCTGGGTTGGGACGACACGACGAACTGGGCGACGGCCAGCAAGGATGGACTGGACCAGACCGAAATCGATTTGGGAACCGGATACGGAGCGGCCCACAACATCGTCGATATCACGGTCACGGTCAACGCCGCACCGGGTACGCGGAAGTTGAGAATCTGGCGCAAGAATGCCACGCCCAACTGCCCCGTCCGGATCTTCGGGATTCGGTCCTGGAATACCAGGGCCGCCGGAGATCCATCGACGGCCGCATCAGGGATCGCCACCGGTCACGACATGATCGATACGATCGCCAATTCAAATTCCTCCGGAATCATTGATGTTCGTAACGCCGATCAGGATTGTATTGTTTTGACCAACTCCAGCGCGGCCCATGAATTTGCGATCTTGAATGGGCCGCCCGCAGCAACGGCTGCAATCCAATCCATCGCAGCATCTACCAAGACCATCGTTGTTGCCGGAGACGTGACGGCTTGTTACGCCGCCGGTCAGATATTCACGGTGTCCGGCGTATCGGATGCTCGTAACAGTCAAGTGTTGACCGTAGCTTCGTCGTCTTATTCAACACCCAACACTTCCATCGTCGTGACGGGTACCGTGTACGATCAAGCGGGCGCCGCCGGAATCGTGTCCAAACTGAAATATACCGGGGGGGCCGCGCACTTTAACGATGCCTCCGGATCTTATGAATACAACTACGCCGGCGGGACCTATACGGATGGTCCGACGCTCCTGGCCGGCGTCTCGGCGACCGCTCTCGGCGGCATGGGCACCGATGGGGTTACGGTCAATCCCAAGGGCACATTGTACACTGCCGCAGAACTCCATATCCGCAGTGTCGGGTACCCGGCAAATTGGTCATCGGGCACCTCGCCTAAGATCACATGGACCTATACCATCGATGCGACGGGGATTTCGTTCAATATCAACATCGAGGCCGCAGCCGCCAACGGCGTCGATTTCGGGTTCTCCGGCGGTCAATATGGACCGATGTGGCCCGTTAAATGCCTTACCACCACGACTCCCACTGGATACTGGAAAATCCGATTCGACACGACCCGTTATAAATTCCCGCTGGCCGATCTCGAGGCGGATGTTACCAAAGACGGGGCCAACTGGATCGAAATCTACTATGACGGCTGGCCGATCAAGGTCCGATGCTTGACGACGGGTCCGACCTATGCGGCATTCTACTGGAATTATTCCAGCCATGCGCAGAGGAACAAATTGTACTGCTGGATGTGGCCGGGCAACTGGGGCACAACCTTAAACGACTCGGTATATCAAATGGCGGCGTCCGGTTCCTGTTCCTTCGGCGGCCGATATGAAATTTCATTCCTGGATCCGGCATTCAATGCCGGCGGTTACCGGTCTCGGTATTAACTCTGACGATTATAGGAAAGAGCCATGCGATACCTTCTCCCGATCCTGTTTGTGTGCGTGCCGCTGCGGGCTTCCGATTCCTGTTTGGAGTCACAGGGGATCAACTCCCTCATCAATAGATTCATGATGTCATCTGACCCGATTCCCGTTCGGTATTGGGCTTCCTTTGACGAGACACGGGACAAGACCCTGGACGAAATCCGAGCGATGAATATCGGATGCTTTTGTGTCCTCAAACCGGAGAAGCGGCAAGAGTCGATGATTCTGCTTTTCCAGATACACGAAAAGGTGACGGGCAAGCCATACCTCGCGACGATCGTCGAGAACTGGATGAAGCCACAGCGCATTGGGATGGACGATCATGGAAATTACATATCCGTCCCCACCTGTGAGGAGGGTTGGCAGTTCGGCGACCTCAACGCCGACGGGATCGTCAACATGGAAGATTTTGCGATCTACGCGGGAAATTGAAAATGAAAAACCAAACGCAAATCAGGAGAAGCTTCATGAAGCGGATTTCGATGGCAATGATGATCGTGATGTTAGCGGGTTCGGTCCTTGGCACTCTTGCCCCCTGGCCGGTGCAGAAGGAGTACTACGGCGTTCTGGCTCACTGGCGCCTAAACGACAACCAGGTGGCCGGGGCGGTCGCCCAGTACAAGCTGGACGACAACGCCTACAGCGCGGTAGTTGTGGATGCCAAGGGTGGAACCAACGCAGTCACTTCACAGAGGAATACCGTTCAGCTTACCTGTGACGCATGGGGGAGCGGATTCGTCAGGGCTCTGGCATTGGATGGGTCAGTAGATTATATCAACACGCAACGAAGCTTCCAGTCCACTTTCCGGAGCAGCTTCTCGGTTTCGATGTGGATTCAGCCGCACGATGGTCAACCGTCTGCGGATCAGTACTTGATGGCGGCTCCGTGGAGTGGAGACAATGGATTTGATGTTAAGCTGCTGAGTGATGGCAAAATCAACATCACATATTACGCCAACGATACCGGAAATGCTATGGCGACGGAAGAGGTTGTCTTCGCGAACGGCGAAAGCAACTGGCACAATATCGTCGTAGTAGCCACCGCAGCGGATAAAGTGGCTCTCTATGTCGATGGCGCCCCGTGTCCCTTGACCGACGATGGGACTTTGTACAGCAGCAACTTCGGGAATTACACGAACAGTAACTACCTGTACCTTGGCGGATCGTATTACAGTGGCAGTGCCCACGGCTGTTTCGACGGCCGCATGGACGATGTCGCGATCTACCCCCGTGCCCTGACGGCCGAGGATGTGGTCTTCATCGCCTCGTGCGGCACACAGAACACCGAAACCGATGTCACGACCGTGGTCGGCTCTGACCCGGCCGGGAAGAATTTAACCCTACCGTCCGGGGTGTCCGTCAAAGACCTGACCACCGAGTCCGGACAGATCGGTCGATGCTTTACCTTCGACGGCACCAACGACTGGTTAGCCACGCAATCAAGTGGCCAAGATAATAACGACGGAACTTATGACTTTAACACCCAGAAAGACTTCTCTGCTTCTGTGTGGGTGAAAACGACCTCGACATCCAACGGTCGTATCCTGTTCAAAAAGAATGCGACAGGGACAACCAGAGGGTTTTTCCTCAGCACTTACACCTCTGGAAATGATCATGTTATCAAGTTTCAGGTTGGAGATGGGACAACCTATATTGATACACTTTCCAGCAATAGCGTGAATATTACTGATGGGAACTGGCATCATGTCGTGGCTGTCCGGACCCATTCGGCGGCTCCCAAAGTCTATATTGATGGGGCATTGAGCGGGACGGGGACAAGTGATTCCTATGACCTTACCACGACCTCGACCAACGCATTGCATGTTGGGTGTGATGTTAATCACAACTACAAATTCACGGGTTCCCTCGACGACCTGATCGTCTTCAATCGCGCCTTGACGGCCACGGAAGTGGATAATCTGTATGATCGGGGAACGCAGGAAGAATACACCAGAGAGATGTCCAACCCGGAGGATGATTGGCGGTACTGGGAAGATATGCGTATGTTTATTTGGGGAACGCGGTACAGCGTTTCCAGCTATCCGAACGAATTCGCCAACCTCGATCTATCCGAATTTCAAACTGGAGGAAGTGAAGCCAATCGGGCCTACGGCGTCGGCCTTTTGTATCTTGGATACAATGGGGAAATCTATGTCAACAAGGTCGCTAAGGTGGCAAACACGCCGCTCGCGTCCGGGTTGAATCCGTCCACCAGTAACGACTGGCGTGTCGCCGCAAGTCTGGCGGATTACGGAAACTGGGACAAGATGCAGGAACGCTGGTTCTATGATGGGCAGTCGTGGGAGCATGGACACGCTTTCCTGCCACCCCAAGTGAATCCGTATTGCCAGTCTGCCGGAACCAAATACCTCGATGGGGTTCAGCTTCCTGCGCCCTCCACCGTCACATTAACGGACGAAATTAAACAGGAATACGCGGATGCGTTTGAGTCGGCCCTCGTCGCCGCTGAGTCCGAAGAAATGGTTTCACCTCCTACTGGCCTGTTTAAGATATGGTGGACAGGGATTGTCGGTGACACTTACGACATCGGGTCCGATGGTCCTTCCCAGAACTTGGACAGCGAATTCTTTGGCTGCAATGGTTCTGTTTTAGAGTTTGTCTTAGGCGAAAGTGGCCCGTCATCCTATAAGTGGGTTTTAGTGACGACTCATCCGACCAGCGAAACCAGCCCCGATTGGATCGCCTTTCATCCGAAATGGTGGGATCAGTCGTTGAATTACGGGATGGGCGACTGGCATACTTGGGACGAGTCTACTCAGGGCTATATTCAGGCGGTCTGGAGGCGTATTCCTTTATTCAAGGAATCGTCCTATAACCACTCGTCAACAGGGCAGGCGAAGTATTGGATGGGCGATGCTTCGCAAGAACCTCCGGGACTGAATAGCAACACCCTCCGCGACAGGTATATCCGCTGCACGAAGGGGACCGAGAACACGACTCCCACCCATGTTGCGGGCACCAATAGTCTACTATTGTCCGAAGTAAACTCCGCTTACGATTCCCAGTATGGGTATTACGACGGAACTTGGCACAACGGTTCCGTGACCTATAATGGATCGCAGATGTATGCAACCGTGGAATCAACTTCAAATGGCGTGTTCACTGCGGAGGAAACGCGGGAAATACCGTCGAACATCACATTCGACATTCGTATGGGGAGGAACTTTCAGGGTATCGGGTACTCCGTAGCATTTGAACAGCGCACGATGGGGGTGGGTGCATTTTCGACAGTCAGGCCTCTCGGTACTGCGTGGGAGTCTCTTTTTAGTGACTACGCTGGAGAACATTGGGCGACGAGAGTGTTAAATCCGAATTTATCCCCTTGGTTCGATTCTGATTGTACGGCAGAAAACGAAGGGGTTAGTATCGAAGCCCACACGACCTATACCTTCCGCGAAGACGATTATCGGTCAGCTACCCCATATTTCTCTTCATATGCAGTAAC
>PMBP01000485.1:0-4916 GCA_003152975.1 Phycisphaerales bacterium
CGAATCTCGGTGTCGATCCGCTCCGGCGTCCAGTCCATAAGCGCGTCAGGTTGAATGTAGCCGCCCCGGGCGAACACTTTCTGTCCGTTGATCTGGATGCGGCGTCCGTAATGCCCGTTAACCTCGTGCATCTCAGAGGTGATGTGACGCACACCGAAGTTCACCTTCTGTGCGTGGGACACGCTCCTGCCCGCCACAAACTGCAGGTCCAGGACATACTGAGGCTGCGCGCCGTAACCGTTAGGCCACCAGAGCTTCGGATTTTTCATCACGGGCGCTGGATCAAAGGTAACCGGCTTCGATTCACCCGCTGAGAGGGACACCGGCGTTTCAAATGCCAATCCCGCTTCAGCAATCGAACCCTTCAGAATACCGCTAATAGCTTGGTCTCCCGCATTGACCAGGGTGGCGGAGACCTTCAGTGTAGCGCTATCGCTGCGTGGCAATGGAAGTTCGGTCACCACGAAGGGATCGCGAATGATCACTGGGCCGCTCGTTTCCACCCACACATCCTGCAAAATGCCCATGTAACGGTCCGGTATGGACGGGAAGCAGTCGTAGCCGCCGGCCAGTTGAACGGCGAAGTCCATGGGGCCATCGCTGACATGGTCCTCGAAGCGGTTGCCCGCCAGCGGAACCAACTGTGGGCCGGGCGAGCCGACATGGTCCACGGGCCAGACCTTCACCGCCAGATAGTTCGACCCCGCCACGGCCCAACGCGACACATCGAAGACGAAACGCTGATTCATGCTGACCATCTGTTGGCGGTCTGCGACCTTGTTTCCGTTGAGCCACACCTCGGCGCGGTAGTTGATGGAGTCGAAATGTAACCAGACATGCCGATCGGCGGGAAGTTTGGGCAGCGTGAACTCCTTGCGAAACCACCACGGGTCGCGCCACGGATTCCGCTTGTCCGGCAGGTGACTGAACCTGGCCAGGTCATGCTGGGTGTTGAACTCGTCGGATGAATCCGGGATTCGATAGGCGTTCATCCCCACCCGCAAGTCGGGATAGACGCCGAGTTTTGTCAACGCGTTCAACACGGTGGTGGGCACACCAACGCTGTGCCATTGTTGCGGTGTAAAGTCCGATTTTGAGAGGATACCTCCTTCGGTGGTTACCAGGACGGAGGACTGCATCTGCCAGTCGCCCGAAAGGTCCAGTCGGGTTGGCGGCACAACAGCATCATTCCCGGCCATGCAGGCGCACCGACACAGGACCAGGACCGTGAAAGCGATGAGCGTGTTTTTCATCCGATTCCTTTTTCAGCCGAAGTTGAATCGGGGGATTGACCTGGGGCGCCAAGCTCCCGCGTAAAGCTTTATTTGTCGGTAAGAATAACGGACCCCAGCCGATACCGCAACAGGGTATCGGCGCCGTCGATTCCCAGTCGAACCTGGGGTTTCCCGGTTTCATCCACCAGCGCCAGACGCAATTCGTAGGTTCCCGCTTTGAGCTTGTCCGGGAGGGGAAATGTACTTTCCATAGGATAAGTCGTCCCGCTTAGCCAGGAACGGGGGTCGAACGATTTGTCCACTCCCGACCAGACATCCCGGCTATCGGAATCCAGCAGGTAAATCTTCAGTCGATAGGGATACACGCACCAACTGCTGTTGCGGTTGACCCACTTTTGCCGAAGCGTCAGCGTCTCGCCCGGCTTCCGAGTCGATTCCCATGTGGCCGAGATGAGTGCAAACCGATAGCCGATGCCTCCGGGCTTCAGCGCCCGTTGGACCTGATCGCGATCCTCGGCCATGGCCTGCTTGTAACTGGCCGAGTGCAGGTACATGTGCGCGTACATCGAGTGATACCGGACGAAGGCGTCCACGAACTCGGGCATGGTGCCGTGCGTCTTTTCATTCTTGACCTGCTCGTACGACCAATTGGCTTCGGCGATCATCGGATTTGTCTTCCAGTCGCGGGCGATCAGATCGTCCGGCCATCCGCCCATACCGTCGATGAAACCGTGCCGGCTGAACGCAAGCCCCCGCTCGGCCGCCACATCCAGGGCCTGCCGTTTCATCGCTTCCGTCAGCGGCGTTTCGCCGCCGCAATCGTCATCATAGACCTGGGCGATCGACAATTGTGGTACCGGCCGGGACGGGCTGCGACTCCCGGCGAATATCTCCAGATAGCTCCCAATGATCTCGGCCAAAAGGTCGCGTTTGGCCTGGCGGCTGGGCCAGGGGTAGTGGGACCACATCGTGTGCCACTCGCCCCAATCGCCGAAGCCCATGACCTGATCCATCATGATCGGACCGCCGGTCTGATGATAGCGATCCCGATACGCCGTCAGGAATCGTTTCATCAATGGCAGATACACCTTTTTCCATGACGGATCCGTGTAAGCGGGACATCGCTGCAGGACGCCGCCTTCGCCGGTGTATTCATGGTACTTTACGCCCTTGTCCCACAACCAGTCAGGACAGCATTTGTTGCCCGGCTTGCCGGCCCAGCCCGGATCGGTGGTCACCCACAACCGAACCAGAAACTGCTTGTTTCGCGCCTTCCAGTAATCGATAACAGTGTCCAGATCCTTCCAGTTGAACTGGCCGTCTTTCGGTTCCAGGTCGGCCCACATCCAGTCAATGAGTACCCAACTGAATAGCGGCGCGTCATCGCCAAACCCCGAGGTGTCGTACTCGATCGAGAATCGTCGGCTGTCGAAAAATCTGGGCCCGGCCCAGATGCCCCAGCCACAGAAAGGATTGACCAGTGGGTCGTCGGTTTGTCGCGGGCGCGCGGTCGTCAAGCCCTTCGCACTCGGTTCCGAGTTTGATTCTTGAGAGGAGATGTAATGACCCTCCGCGTTCTTTACCTCGCCGGCCACCTGTACTTCGACCTCGATGGGACCGGAGGATCCAAAGGTCACGAAATGCGACTCTGTGGTCTGCGCCCAGTTGTAATCGTGCTGCTTAAAGAACGCATAAACCGGTGCGCTCTGCCAAGACTCCGTGCCCGCCAGGCGCAGACGGACCTGGTAGCTCTGCGAGAGCGGCGCTCCGTCCGGAGCCGGCACGACCTGTGCCTGAACGGGTACGGGGGCGATCAACCATACCAACAACCATAGGTTCGATATGCCCATCAGAGAGAACAGCCTCGGTTTCATTGTCACTGGCGCTTTGTCAGGGTTGTGATTACGGATAATTCAGCTTGAGATCGAGAGCGCCCAACGCCCGCAAGTCGTCCAGGGCTTCGGCTACATTGCTTAACGCCCCGTCCGGGATTTCATTTTTGCCCATTCCCTTGCCGGTGTTTTCCAACAAGGCGCCTTTTGCACTGCTGCTGAATTCGAGCTTGGGTATGACTTCGTAGGCCTGGCACGCCATCAGGATAAAATCACACGGATTTGTGCCCTCCTGCGCGATTCGGGCGGGTGTGACGCCACCGGGGTAGAACATGCTGGGACCGAGGGCGACACGCCCGTTGTAGTTCTGGATGCTGATGACCGGATTCTGTGAGCAATGGCTTTTGGGCATCTGAATCGTGACGCGGCCCGCCAGGTCGCCGGGATTCCCCTGAAAGTCCAATAGACGATCCGATTGCTCCATGTAGAAATCGCTCATCACGATACTCTGACTGTCCCGGACATAGAGTCCGTAGTTCACGATCGTCCCCAGACGGGTCATAAAGCCCAATATACCGTCCCGCATCGCTTCTGTGCCTTCGACGATGATCGATCCTTCAAATGAGGTATTCATGAGAATCATCGCACGGGACGAGTCGGTGAAATGCTGATTTCCATTGACATGCAGGCCGGTGACAACCGCGCCTTGGGCAAGGTTCCGGACATGCAGCCCGCCGACGAAAGGTTTCCTGGAATACATGCCGCTAACCCATAGGCGTTCATAATGGATCCGCGACGCGCCGGTTCCGGTCTGTAGGATATCGATGGAATTCTCCCCGCCATCGCCATAGACGGCCAAGTTGTCCACGGTGATCTGCCGCGGGTCCTCGATCTGCATCACCGGTTTTCCCTGCAGGTTTCGCCCGCGCAACTGCGTATGAACGCCGCAGCCGCCGAGAAAATAATCCCGGCCGCTTACCATGAGGGTGGACGAGATTGGATAGGTGCCGGAGGGGAAATAGGCCATCGCGCCCTTTCCGCAGGCACGAGCGGCATCAATGGTCGCCTGGGCGGCGGCGGTGTCGTCGGTCTGGCCGTCGCCTTTGGCCCCGAAGTCGCGTTTGGCGTCGAACACCTTTCCAGGGATGCGGGCCGATTCCTGAAAGAAAGTCTGGGTCGGCGATTTGAGGCAACCGGCAAGCTTGCCCACCGGGACCTCGGTGATATTCTGGGATGCTCCCGGCTTTACCAGACCATCGGTGCCGGCGCTTTGGTTGTTGGAGACAATGACATGTTGTCCGCTGGAAACAACGATGGGCGGATGGCGTGTTGGGGGATTGGTAAAGACACAGTCGAACAGGAGTACCGGGCCGGAGCCGAGGGTGATGGCACCGACTGGATTCATCCACGCGGATACCTGACAATCCTGAACCGTCAGCGGGGCGATCGTGGATTCTTCGAGGAACATCCGTGACCCGATGGAGGTGCAGCGGCGAACGGACATACCGTGCTCGCCCCGCACGCGGATATCCATCACTTTGCTTTTCTCGAAATGGGTGTCCCGGACATAGAAGTTCGCACCGCCGATACTGTTGACCCCGATACCGCAACCCCGGAACTCGCATCCGGCCAGCGTATGGTTGTAGTCGTTGAATTGCATCAGCGTCAGACCGCTGGCGCAGTTGACGAACAGGCAATTGGCGTAGGTCGTTTCCGCGGTGGCCTGGGCACCCGGCGTGTTCTGGTCGTGCCCGATGCGAATGCCGCTGCCGGTGAAGTTAAGGAAGGCCTCGTGCTGATGGTCGATTTCGGTTTCGAAATAGCCCTTGGAATCGTGGTCGAAGCCGAC
>PMBP01000485.1:4968-5700 GCA_003152975.1 Phycisphaerales bacterium
TTGCTCCAGAACATGCGGGCGTCATCGCCGTTGCCGCCGGGACCATCCCAGAGGATTTTCGTCGAACGGCCGCAACCGATCACGGCGATACCGTCCTTTTGTCTCAGCTCCAGGGTTCGGGTAATGCGATAGGTGCCCGGCGGCAGATACACGGTTGTGGGCTTTCCCGTTTGTTCGCTGACCTGATTCAGCGCCGCTTGAATCGCGGCGGTGTCATTCGCGACCCCGTCACCCACGGCCTTGGGGACAATGTCTTTCTGAATGTTGATCCAGTTGCTGCGCGGTTCCCAATTCAACGAGGGAAGCTGCTGTGCCAGGAGAGGGACCGGCGCAAACAGCCAAAGAACAAACACCGCCTGCGCGCATTGCTGTACTCCAGTTTGATTGGTACGATTCATTTCATGTTCCCTGTTCGAGGCTGTAGTTGCACAATCGGGGATCGAAACTTCATCATCCCTTCCCTTTCATCAGCCGGCCCCGCCCCGCGATCGTATGCCGAAGGCCATCCGGCTCTTTCATCTGTGTTCTCATGGAGCTTGTCCTGCTTTCCGTCGATCATTTGGGGTCTGGGCCGGTTCAAGTATCCTACTTCAAGGCATATCTGCTGTCAATTCCGCTCTCGCCTGACTCATCCCCACTTTTGGATGAGGGCTTCTTTCCGGAAGGCCAGCATTAGCGGTTTGAGGCGGATGCTGGCGTGGTCAGCTACTATTCCTTGCGCGGGACAGACCC
>PMBP01000432.1 GCA_003152975.1 Phycisphaerales bacterium
GACGGTATGACCGGCGGCAACTCGTGCCGCCTGTTGATCCACCATGTGACCTTCTGCAACCTGGGCAAGGACATCCCGTCCTTTTCGCACGGTATCCTCTTTTCCGGACAGAACCCGACGATGGAGCGGGGTGTCACCGACAGCGTTATCCGCGATTGCCGCTTCGAGAACATCGGCCTCAAGGCCGAATATGGCGGCGGAATTCGGCTGGCGTGGGGCAGCGCCCGCAACCGCATTGAGCGGAATGTCATCCGCGGCACGGGCCGGGGCGGCATCTTCGGCGACCACTCGGCGGAACTGGTCATCCGCGAAAACAAGGTTACCGGATCCGGGGGCGAAGGTCTGGGCATCGAAATCTGGGGCGGCTGCCCAAGGTCGCTGATAGAAGACAATTCAATCGACCACTGGCTCAGCGTTGACAAGGGCGATCAATCCGCCGTGAGGCGCAATGTTGTCGGCGCCGACGACGGATCTGTCAAGTTCCTGGGCATCGAGATCATCGCGCGGGATGTGGTCGTCACCGACAATCTCATCAAGCGGGGCGCCGTGATTGGTTTGTCGGTTTCCAATAAGCCGGTCAAGAACAATGTGTATTGGGGGTACAATACCGTCAGCGAGTGCGTCCAATGGGGTGCCCAGTTTCAGGGCGAGACCGGCGGCATCGCGAACCATTACCTTTACCGGTGTATGTTTGAGAAGACCCCCCGGGGTGACGCTAAGGCCATCTACCCTCAGGATTCCGGCCACGGCTTTCGATTCAACGGTTCCTGCCGGGGACTGGTCTTCGATGCTTGCGACTTCCGCAACAATGGCGGCTACGGAGTTCAGTTCTGTGGAGAAAAGGTCGACGCGGTGACCTTTCTGGGGTGCGTCTTTGCCGGCAATAGCCAGGGATTGGTCCTCGGGTCGTCCCCCGACAAGACGGTGGAGTTTAGGAACTGCACCGCCGGGTCCGCCAAAGCGACTTCGTTCCCGGCGGCCAAGGCATTCTCCGGTCCGCCACCTGTGGCCGATTTCCAGGTGCCGGAGGCGATTCGGGCCGGTGCCGCCGCGCAGTTCGAATGTGTTTCAAAACCCGGGACCGGCGATATTGTCGATCGGCTGTGGGATTTCAACCATGGCATCCCCGAAATCTCGGCCAATTCGACGCATACCTTTGAAAAACCGGGCAAGTACCGGGTGACGCTGGTCGTCTGGGACAGCGCAGGCTGCGGCGCGCGGGCGGAGAAGACGATCGAAGTGTTGCCTGAAAAATAAGCTGAAACCATCTTTCAAGCGAAGGGAGAGTGTATGAGACAAGTCGTGATGATTATGGTGTTTGCAGCGGCGTGCGTGTCTTCGGCATGGGCCGTCGAGCCGGCCAACCGCAAGTCGAATCCGCAGGTCAAGGCGGTACTGGACTACTTCTATTCCCTATCTGGTAAAACCGAAAACAGGATCGTATCGGGCCAGTTCACGGAGTTCGGCAACGGCTCCAACCTCAAGATCATGGAGCGGATTCACGACGCCACTGGCCAGTGGCCGGCGCTGATGGGCGCCGACTACGCCGACTTTCGCCGCGGCAGTATCACGACCAAGGTCCCCAACGCCGCCGCGATCGAATACTGGCGGCAGGGGGGGCTGGTGCACATCATGGCCCACATGTACAATCCCGCCAACCCCAAGGGCGGCGGCCTTCGCGACAAGGGCGTGGACATCGTCGATGTTCTCAAGGAGGGCACCGACACCCACAAGCGCTGGATGGAGCAGCTCGACCTGATCGCCGACGGATTGCTGGAACTGAAGGCCGCAGGCGTGGTCGTCCTGTGGCGGCCGTTTCACGAGATGAACGGCGGGTGGTTCTGGTGGGGAGCGCAGAAGCCCGAATCGTTCATCGCCGTTTGGCGGCACATGTTCGACTACTACAGCAACACCAAGGGTCTGGACAACCTGCTCTGGGTCTATGGCCCCAACAAGGGCGAAAAGGCCGCGGCCTATTATGCAGGTGATGACTTTGTGGATCTGGTTGGATTGGACGCCTATACCGATTTTCTGGACCCTGAACATATCCAGGGCTATGCCGAGGTCGCCGCGCTGAACAAACCCTTCGGCTTTTCCGAGTATGGCCCGCACGCTTCGAGCAACCCGCCCGGCGATTATGACTACCGCAAATTTCTCGATGGCGTGAAGAAAAATTTCCCCAAGACCTGCTACTTTATGTCCTGGAACGGCAAGTGGAGTCTGGCAACCAACCAGTTCGTCAAGGAGATGCTCAGCGATCCGGCCGTGGCCAACCGGGATGAACTGCCGAAGGAATTATTCCCAGCGCCAAAGCCCGGCCAGAATCCGGTGATTCTGCCGGATGCAAAGAAGCCGGTCTCCGGCGTGCCCGTGGAAGGCAACTGGAAGCTGGCCTTCGAAGACAATTTCGACGGCGACAAGCTGGACTCCGCCAAGTGGATCCCCGGCTACGAGTGGGGCCAGACGCACAACTACAACGCCTACTGCGACCCGGCCAATGTCCTGATCGAAAAGGGCCTGCTGCGGCTCAAGGTCGAGGACAAGCCCTCGCACGATAAGAAATACACCTCGGCGGTTGTGACCACCTACAACAAGTTCTCGCAGAAGTACGGCTACTTCGAGGGCCGCTTCAAGGTCCCCATGGCCAAGGGTTTCTGGCCGGCCTTCTGGATGCTCCCCTATCCCCAGCACTGGCCGCCGGAGATCGACATCTTCGAGATGATCAAGGATGATCCCAAGGTCTATATGACCTACCACTGGAGCGACGGTGGCCATAAATCCAGCGGCAAAAACTGGACCGACAAGGATTTCTCCTACAGCGGCGACTTCCACACCTACGGCCTGCTGTGGGAGCCCGACAAGATTGTCTGGTACATCGACGGCATCGAGCGGGCGCGCTTTGCCGACGCCAAGGCGATCGTCAATGAGCCCATGTACCTGCTGATCAACTTCGGCATCGACGCCGACTGGCCCGGCCCCTGCGACGCGACCACGCCCTTCCCCAGCTACTACGAGTGCGACTGGGTCCGTGTGTACCAGAGGAATTGACTATTGATTGTTGACTATTGAATATTGGGATTTCGGTTTCGTTTCTCATGATCTTTGGTATAGTGACGATAGTGGAACTAACAAATAACCTCAGTTTATTTTCGGAGGGCAGTATGGACAGACGAGAATTTGTATCTGGAACAGCGGCAGCGTTGGCCGTGTTGGCCGGCGGTGAAATGGCACAAGGTCAGGCCCAGCCCGGCCAGGGCGGCGGCCAGCGGGGCGACGGCAGGGACATCTACGAGCAGCGGGTCTATAGCTTCAAGACGGCCGAGCAGAAAGCGCGCTTCGTGAAGTTCTTCAAGGATGTCGAGCTCCCGGCTATCAAACGCGCCCAGGTCAACCAAGTCGGCGTCTTTAGTGTACTCGACAAGCCCGAGGACCTGTCGTTGTTTATGCTGCTCGTGCACCGCGGCGCCCGTTCGGTCTTGGCCCTCGGCAACGCATTGGCCGCGGACACCGAATACCAGACCGCCGGCAAGGACTTTCTGGCCATGTCGTCCAAGGACAAACCCTACGAGCGGATCGACAGTTCGTTGCTGGTGGCCTTTGAAGGCATGCCCAAGCTTGAGGCCCCCGAGGCCAAGCCCCGGATCTTCGAGCTCCGTTGCTACGAAAGCCACTCGGCGACTTTCGGCCTCCGCAAGATCGACATGTTCAACGGCGGCGGCGAGATCGCCCTGTTCCGCAAGACCGGCCTTAAGCCCGTGTTCTTCGGCCAGATGATCATCGGCAAGAATTGCCCGAACCTGACCTACATGGTCACCTTTGCCGACATGAAGGAACACGACGAGGTCTGGAAGGTGTTCGGCGGGTCCCCGGAATGGAAGACGCTCAGCGGCGATCCCAAGTACGCCGACACCGTCTCCAATATCATCCGCACCTTCCTCAAGCCGGAAGACTTCTCCCAGATCTGATCTTCGACGACAATCAGTGACTTTCACGCCGGAGCGCTCGGCCGTAACAACGGGCGCCCCGGCGTGTTATTGTATTCATTATGTCCAATGCCCCTTTGCGGCCGCTGTTTTCAATCCCATCGTGGTGAATAATCTATTTCCATTATCCGTGTAATCCGTGAAATCCG
>PMBP01000354.1 GCA_003152975.1 Phycisphaerales bacterium
GATCTGGAATCCCAGATAGACCAGATAGCCATGAATTCGGCCGTAGCCCCATTGGGGATTTTCTTTCTTGAAGCGAAGAACAAGATCAATGATTTCCTTGCTGACTTTGGGCCGGCCGCCCTTGCGATTGGCTGAGCCATCGTACTTTTGGCCGACCAGTTTGCGGTACCAGCCGAGAATGGTTTCGGCTGAGAACAAGGTGGTCGTCTCGGCCAGAAGCTTTCGGCCGAGGGGCCGCGCCTTCACGGCCAACCTGCGACGCTCCTGATCCGTCAGGATAAACCGTTTCTTCCCCAGCTTCTGATAGAGGATTCGATTCTCCTCCTTCAGGTATTCGATAGTTTGCTGGGCGTGCTGATCCACCAGATAGGTGAGTACGGTCAAAATGGCAATCCAGGATCGTTTCATCATCATGGGTGGGATCGTAGCATCGAAAGGGTATCCATGCAAGGTCGGATTTGATATTTTGTCGTAGAGCCTTTATGGACAAGAACATATGTCAGATTGGTTTTGATACCCTACAAAATTTGCGGCCAATCAAACTCGCATCGGCCCAATCGCCGTGGTCGTGTTTGGAATCGCCGTTGTCGTCCCAGTTGCAGCTCATCCGCAGCAGTAGCATCCGGGCGTTTCGGATGTCGATGACCAGTTCTCGCGGCGGGGTGTCGGCCAGCACCGGCCCGCTTTCAAATCGCAGGACCCCATCCACATGGACGGTGAAGAAGACCGATGGCTTTGGATTTGTTTTGTCCGCCACTTCGCCATCGATACCCACCACGGCCTGAAATTTCTCGAACCGGCCGTTGAGTTCATACAGCAAAACCGTGTTCGATGCACAACCGAGGCCCTTGTCGAACGTCCGCTTGCTTATGGAAATGGGGTGGTCGTCAATACTGCGATCCTTACGATAGGCTGGTTGCGGATTTCCGATGCCGCGCTGGGCTGCAAAGGGCGTCAGGTCGCTCAGGTAGGTGACGGATGAATCATACGAAGCGGCAGTCGGCACCGGTGGAGATTCGAGGTCCACGGCTTGCACTTCAAGCCGTTTGGTCGAGTTGGGCGGCATGGCGATCGAAAGCCCGTTATCCAATTCGCGATGGGACTTGCGGCCAAGACCTTCGCTGTCAAGTTTGACTTCATAGGCCCCCGGCTGAAGAAACCGGACCTGCAGCCGGGTCTGGCGACTCTGGCGGGTGCCATTGACCAGAACGATATCGCGCTGCCGCGGAATCCGGATGTCGCCCTTGGAGACCAGTTTGTCCACGGCCAGGACCTGCGGGTCGTTGCTGCGATTGAGGGCGTAGATGAGATTGGCCATGCCGCGGGCGTAGGTGTCGTACATCGTCCGAAGGTTGGTGTCGCGAAGGTCGGCCGCCCCGGCGCTGGTCCAGGAATCTTTGGCCAGAATGATTCGGTGCAAAGCCAGGTATTTGGCGTAGGCCGGGCCCGATACATAGTCGAGCAGCGGACCGATGATATGCACGAACGTCAGGTCCTTTTCGTGGCAGAGGTTCGGCGCGCAGTCGTAGTCCACGCAACCGCGGACCCCGACACAGGTCGTACCCGTCATGGGTTTTCCTCCGCGATCCTTGGCTGAGGTTGTGCAGGTGGTCATGATGTGCACCCAGGCCATGTCGCGGGCCATATCCAGATACTGCCGATCCCCGGACCGCTCGAAGCGGTCGAGGAATGCCAGCACAAGGTAATGCGAAAACACTGCGTGCATGTTGTTTCCCTGCAGGAAGTTCAGCTTGATCTCGGGAACAATGAATGCGGCGAACCATTGGCAGATTCGGTCGGCGATCTCCAGATAGCGTGGATCTTTGGTTTCGGGATAGGCGACTGTAGCCGCCATATAGGCACAATACGCCAGACCAGGCGTCTTAAACCAATCGTCCCGGTGATCGTTGCCGATGCGATTGTCGATCGCGCTCCAGCACGGCGGGTACTCCATCTTGTTCAGGTCGAGTTTGACATTGAGATCGTGGAGAACCATGTCCACGGCCGCATGCCGGAGCTTGTCGTCGCCGAGAGCCCGGGCCGTGCGATAAAGCAGATCGGCCTGCCACCAGGTGCCGCCGTCCAGATGCGGAAAGGGATCCTTGTACGAGGCGAAGTACGCCCAGCGGGTCAGCCCCCCCGGCCGGCGAACAAAGAAGGCCTTGCCGTCGGGACCTTCCAGCGGGGTCTTGTCGATGAGGTATTGCGCGAAATTGCGTTCCCAATCGCGGCCGGTGGCCAATCCTTCAAAGGCAAGCAGCCCCGGTTGTTGCCAGACGGCATCGTGAGCAAACGGGTAGGAGGCGTTCTGGAACTCGTCCATCATCCAGCCCCAGCCGGGGATGAAGGCGTCGGGGGAAGCCAGCCGAACGGGCATTACCTGCAGGCACTTTTCCGGGTCGAATTTATCCTGTAGCACGGCCGCGATATCGACCAGCGTATCGACGGCATCGGCGTAATATTTTTCGCAAACATCGCTGAACCGCCCGCCGAGGTCGCGGTCGAACAGCACGGCAAATTCCTTTGGCTCGTTGGTTCCCATCCGGATCTGCCAGGTTCCACAAAATTGTCCCGGTTGAGTTTCGAGCCGGGCGCTCTTGAACCAGGTATCCGATTTCTGCTCGGACCGGCTGTTTTGCTGGATATGTTCTTTGACTTTCGGAATGATCAAATACCCGGTATCCATCCCGCCGGCGGAGCTGTGCCCGAAGACGAGCGGATTGCTCGAATCGATGAAATCCTCGTGGCCATCGGCGTCCGTGTCGACATAGCCTCGGGTCACCCAGACACCGTGTTCGCCGACATCGGAAGCGGCCGTTCGGAAGGCGCATGTCGCCATTGTCGGACCCGTGATGCATACACGCACAATCGGAAGAAGCTGTCGGGCATCGGCCGAGTACTCAATGGTATTGGAGCCGATAGTAAACCGGATGGATTTGACCTCGGAGGTATCGCTCAAGATGGTATAACTTGAAGCCCGACCGCCGCCGATAAAAAAACCGTCGTTTCGGGAAAGCGGCATCGCTACNNTACCAGCGTCCGTCAATCTGACTGAATTGCCAGGTCTCGGGACCGACAGAAAGACGGATTTGTGTGGGCATAACAACCAGTTTCATTTCAGTGGCTGTCGAATTGTCCTGTGCGGCACACAAGGCCGACATGAGGGGAACGGAAAACAGAACGATCCAAAACCATATTCGATCTCGTTGCTTAACGCGAAACCCCGATCGCTCCATCAAGAGCATCCTCCGATGAATGAGGTCATTTTCCTTGTCCCGGCGGCGGAACATCGCGGTCGTCGTCATCGAGCACCAGCACCCANNCACCCAATCGTTCCCCCGTCCGGCGGACGGAGCGCAAAACTCCAACTCCGGCCGATTCTTAACCTGTCCGATGAAAGTCGCCTGTCCCGTTCGCGGGTCGAACCAGAATCCGCGAAACATTGGCCCGCCGGTTACCCGGGGCAGCACCCGGACGCTTCCGCCAGCGGGCAGATAGATCATCGCGTAGCCGTCGCCCCGCGTGGCCCGGATGTGCTCGC
>PMBP01000453.1:0-352 GCA_003152975.1 Phycisphaerales bacterium
GGTATGCCGATCATCGAATTCCTTCTTCAACTGTTGCGAACGTGATATCAAAGCGGGAAGATTCTCTTTATGGTTTTCATCCAGCATTTGAAGTGATACCAGATATGTTTCAAGGATATATTCCGGAGGGGGGAGAATATCGGCGACCAAGTCTTTACCGTTCACCAGTTGTTGGTACACGGGGCCGTTAATCTTAATCCGATCCAGTACCCACCACCCGAACCCGCTGAAGGTGACCATTCCCAAAACCATGACCCCAATGAGCAAAGCCAGCTTGTTGCATTTCTTAAACATGATAGATCTCCCATAAATTATGGATTGAGAAAATCTTGCTATACTGCATCCACATCAT
>PMBP01000453.1:391-16461 GCA_003152975.1 Phycisphaerales bacterium
GATGCCGGTCTGGAATTTCCGGTCGGCCTGGTGGATCTCGACGACAATGATGCAGGTCTCTTCGGTGACCTCGGCTTCGGGCATGCCGAACTTCATCCGCAGGTCCACGACGGGGATGACCTGTCCACGGAGGTTGATGACGCCCTTGATATGGGCCTGGGTCTGGGGGACGGCGGTGATCTGCATGTAGCCGATGATCTCGCGGACCTTGAGGATCTCCAGGCCGAACTCTTCATTGCTCAGGGCGAAGGTCAGGTACTTACCGGCCTTGCTNNCGTTCAGAATTCGGTGAAGGATCGACTGTCTTCGAGAGGAGCAGGGGACAGGTTCACAATCCGATATAAATTCCCCATCAGGACGGTTCAACAGGCACGGTCCAAATCCTGACGACGGACCGGACATCGGTTTTCCCCCTCCGGGAGTTTATGGCATTGTGAGAAAATACCTCAAAAATATAAACCCTTTCATCCTCTTGTTGATTTATCAAGGGAATTTGCTATCATTACATATCGCATGTAAAACGATGTATCAATATTGATAGTCCGTTTTGGGCCTTTATCATTATTTGGGTTTGGTCCGATAAGTCGATTCGTCTCTATGAGACCGCCGCGCGGCAGGAAATAAAAGGAAGCCGGATAATGAATAGCAAGTACGACTTTTCCGTGATTCGGGTTCTCCGACGCAAACGCAGCATGACACTCAACAAACTGGCTCAACAGTCGGGACTGACCTATCCGACGGTGGAGACCGTCGAGACGAACAAGACCATGCCGAGCTTGAAGACGCTGGACGCGATCGCCGGGGCCTTGCAGATGTCCACCAGCTCGCTGGTGGCGCTGGCCGAGCGGCGGCTGGTACAGCGGAGACGGGCTCAGTTGGGCGACTCGATGGCCATCCGTAACCCGATGCAGGGCCTGGAAACCTGCATGGTCGCGGTGTACGACAAGGCCAAGATCATTCGCGTGCGGTCCGAGAAGGGCGAGAAGGTCCATGTCATGGATCTGCACGAAGATTGCAGCGAGTTTTGCTATATCCTCAGCGGGAAAGTGGAGTTGCGGATCGCCGAACGCTTGTATCGGCTGGGGGAGGACGAAACGATTTTCTTCGACGGGGTGCTGGATCACTCCTACACGGCCATCGAGAAGTCCGAATATGTGACCATCCATGTGCCCAAGGACTCCAAGATCCTCGAGTCGCTGTTGATGGGGCACGAACTGGTGCAGGCACTGCAACGGGACAACGGAGATCCGGTGCCGGAAGATCCGGAAAAGCCCGAGCCGGCGTGACGGCCGGGTTGGTCAACTCGGCTTGGAGGGGATTAATTCGGCGATGGCCTTTCCCAGTTTGGCGGCGGTCTGTTCGAGATTGAATCGGGCCAGCACGGTTTGGCGCCCCCAGCCGCCCAGTTCGCGGGCCCTGGCCGGATCGAGCAGCAGGGGCTTGAGGGCCTCGGCGAGGGGTTCGGGTCGATTGGGCTGATAGAGGGCGCCGCCTCCTGTGAATTCCAGAAGTTCCCCAAAGACGCCTTCCCACGGCTGCACGACCGGTACCCCGCAGGCCAGGGCCTCCAGAAGATACAGGCCGTAGGAGGCCGGGCGGATTTCGGGGACGGTCAGCACGGACAAGTCCTGCAGGAATGCGATCCGGGCGGAGCGGTCAAAGACGGGGAGGAATTCCACGGCCCCGTCGAGTCCGGCGGCGGCGAGTTTATTCATTTGTTCATCAAGAAACGACACATCTTCCCGCGTCTTTCCCCCGGCCAGGCGCAGCCGCAGGTCGGCCAGTCGCGGATCCTTTTTGAGAATCGCGAAGGCGTCGAAAAGAATGGCCAATCCCTTTCCTTTGCACAGACGCGACAGAAAACCGATCGTCGGCCGCTGGGGTGGCTGGGCGGCCGGTTCATAGCCGGCGGTATCCATGCCCATATACACCGTCTTGACCTTCGCTTCGGGCAGGTCCAGCCGCTGCCGCATGACGCCGGCGTAATAGTCGCTGACGGTGACAAAGCCGTCGATGTCGCGGACCTTTTGCCGCAGGAGATCCCAGGCCTGGGCGCTATAGGGTTCGCCGAGACCGTCGAGGAAACCGTCCTCGTCCTGCAGAAAACAGACGACCGGCCGGTGGAGGCGCGAGCGGATCGGCCCGGCCAGGCCCGCCAGCAGGGCGTTGGACAGGCAGATCACCTCCGTCTCTTCGGCCTGCCAGGCGAGCCAGTCGAGCAGGCGGTCGAGCTCTTTGATCTGTCGGCCTTCGGTGCCCTGGAGCATCGACAGGGTCGTCTCGGCCAGCATGCTCGGTTTGGTCATCCCGGCCAGCCGGCCCAGGTGGGCCAGCAATCCGCGCGAGTCGAGAAGGCGGTCGAACCATCGTGGGCTACGGCGAAACAGGGCGCTGGTCTGCTGCAGATAGACATTGAGCCCGCCGTAGAAGATCGGCACTTCGGTGGCCAATTCCGGGCTGTTCAGTTCCAGCGGCAGATACATCGGCACCAGGACGACATCGTGGCCGGCCTGGCGCATCGACCGGACCAGGGCGCCGTCGCGAAGGCAGTTTTCACAGTAGAAGGTTCCCCCGGACCCCGGCGTGATCTGAATCATCTTCATTGGTCTTCAATCCTTTCACGCAGCATGAAGCATCCCTCAACGGAAACCATTATCCGTACAGAAACGGTCGGCTGCAAGGATTTTTCCGCGGATAGGAATCGTGTGGTATAATCGGTTTATGATAGACCAAAACAACCCATGGATCCAGTCGATCGAACGGTACCGCCGGTTTCGGCAACAGGTCGATGTTCGCATCGCCCGCCTGGAGGCGGTCCACGGCGAACACTTGGCCTGCCGGCCGGGCTGTTGCGGCTGCTGCGTGAACCTGACCGTGTTCGCGGTGGAGTTGTACTCGATCGCGGGCCAGTGGGTCGAGGCAGGAATTGGCGAAGTGGCCTTCGATCTGAGGGCAACCTGCGGATGGCTGGACGAGGGACTGTGCCGGATTTATGCGGCCCGGCCGATCATCTGCCGTACGCATGGCCTGCCGGTCGCGATTCCAAACGAAGCCGATCCTGAACATGAGGAGGTCTCGTTTTGTCCCCTGAATTTTTCGCGGGCCGACACGGAGCGGTACGCCTTCGGGCCGGACAATACGCTGGATCTGGCCGACCTCAACGAAGCGTTGTGCCGGATCAATGCCGACTTCATCGAAGCGGCTCGGATGGATGGGGTCGAGTTGCCGGTCCGGATCGAACTGGCCCGTCTGGTCGAGTTGCTGGGTCCGATGAAATGAATCAACCCCCGGCCATGCCGGATTGCTGGATGTATTTTTTGGCCGTCCTTCGGTCCAGGGATGTCCGTCGCGCGACTTCCTCGTAGCTGCCGAGTTTTTCGTAGAGCAACCCGCAGTAACGGCTCAGCAGGGCGTCGGCCGAGAGGTGGCCTTCGAGGATGTCGGCTGCCAGCCGTTCGGACAGATCCATCGGCGCCACCGCGTTGGGCTGGTAATCCCGCTTGATGATCACGCTCCGCACGCACTGGGCCAGTTCGCGGACATTGCCCGGCCACGGATAGGCCGGTCCCAATCGATCATGGACAATCCGGCTTACTTTTTCCGACAATTCAGGCGATGGGATCCCGACGATCCATCGAACGGAATGATCGATCAGGTCGTTGAGTTCGCCGGGGTCTTCTTCGATCCGCTGCCTCAGCGAAGGGACCGCGATCGTGTCGCTGCAGAGACGATAGTAAAAGTCGTCGCGGAATCGGCCCAGCATTCGAAGCCGATCGATGCTCTGGTTGGTTGCGGCGATGATCCGGCCCTGGAAGCGAAGGTTCTGGTGGCTTCCGACAGGGCTGAACGAACGCTCTTCGAGGACCTTGAGCAGCTTGATCTGAACCTGCGGGCTGATGTCGCCGATCTCGTCGAGGAAGATCGAGCCGTGTTTGCCGCACAGCGTGAATAATCCGTCGTGCGGTGCCACGGCGCCGGTGAAGGCCCCGCGGGCGTGGCCGAACAGTTCCGATTCCAGCAGCGTCTCGGCAAACTGCGTGAGGTTGACGGCGACAAAGGTATCGGTGAAACTTTTGGCGAATCGTCCGGCCTTGTCGTCGAAGGGGATGTAGCCGCTCTGTCCGATCGCGGCGGCGGCGGCGCCTTTTCCCGAACCAGTCGGCCCCAGCAGCAGCGTCGAGAAATCCTCCATCCGGTCCCACAGGGTGGCCTCGTAGGTGCGGATATCGTGCGTGAAGATGTTGTTCCACAGGTCCATCCGGAACCGCTGCATGCAAGGGCTACGGCCGGTTAGGCCGCGATCGATGAAGTGATAGGCCCGGCGGATCTGAAAGAACAGGGCCATGCAGCGAAGGGCATCCTTGCGGACAAATCCGTGGCGAAGCAATTCTCCCAGGGCCGCGTCGGCGAAGCCCAGCGGTAGCGGTTGGGAACCGGCCTGGACCTGGGCCAAGATGTGGTCGTCGAAGGTCTTGGAGTAATGGTGATAAATACTGAATAGAAAGACATACTGCATTCGTTCCCGGTCGGCGCCGTCAAAGTCGTCCAGGCGGGCAGGTCTGTCACCTTCCAGCCGTTCGATCCGGCTTTCCACTTGGGCAATCACTTCGGGCNNCAGGACCCACTGCGGCCGCCGACAATCCGTTGATCGATCTCCATTCTTTTCGGGCTGAACGGGTTGGCAAATGCCGCATCCGAAACCAGCTCAAAAAAAATCCTATCTTCCTGCGATAGCTTTAGGGTTTCCATGCAATAATTGTATATGTGCCAGTCAATTTCTGTCAATTGAAATTCCAGCATAACATTTTAACATTTCATAACCACATACAAATAAATGACTTACAAGATATATTTCTTTGGCACACCATTTGTTATTAGTAGGTCGTCGTCATGAATGAAATGGAATGAAAACAGAATAACGCGGCTTGGGAGCAAGACCATGAAATCAGCAGACAGGATCATAGCGGCAGGTGGAATCACGGCGGTGGCCGGAGGGATCGGGGCCGAACTGTATTTGTTCCTTCAATGGATTCTTCAGCAACCTGATTTGTATCGGTGGCCGGTACAACTTTATTAACTCCTCAATCGAAAGGAAACAACAATGAAGCGGACGGTAACTATTCTGGTAGCGTGTGCGGCGATCCTGGGCGGGATGGCCGTGATGGGACAGGACAAGAAAGCGACTTCGGACAAGTCCATAACCAAAAAGATCCGGATCGGCACCTATGACAATCGTGCCATCGCGATTGCCTGGGGATCGTCCAAGTACAATCCCGTCGGGCAGAAAATGGAAGAGCTGAAAAAGGCCAAGGCCGACGGCGACACCAAAAAGATTGAGGAACTCGAAAAATGGGGTCCGGCGATGCAACGCAAACTTCACCGGCAGGGATTCGGCAAGGTACCCGTGGATGATCTTTTGGCCGCGGTGAAAGACCGATTGCCCGAAGTTGCCAAGAAGACCGGCGTTGTCGCAATCGTCTGGCAGAGTGATTATGCCGGCGAGAATGTGGAAGTTGTCGATGTGACGGTGGAACTGGTCAAACTGTTCGATCCGTCGGAAAAAGTGCTTCGCTGGACGAATCCGGAAGAACTGAAAAAGAACGCCCCGCTGGATCTGGAATTCATCGAAAAGAATCAAGAAAACATGTAAACGAATCCCATTCCTTCGGGAATGACATTCAAGGAATATCCCATGAAGATCGCATTGATTTGCCCGTCATCGGGCCCGTGGAACGGAATCGGCAAAAACAAAGTGTTCAATGGACGGTCGTTTCGGTTCTCGATGCTGTCGCTGCTGACAGTCGCGCGGCTGAGCCCGGCCGATTCGCAGGTCACGCTGGTGGATGAGCAGGTCGATGCGATCGACTTCGACGGCGATTACGATGTCGTGGGATTAACGGTGATGACGGCCACGGCGCCGCGGGCCTTTGAGATCGCCGGGCGATTCCGCCGATGCGGCATTCCGGTGGTGATGGGCGGTTTTTATCCGTCGCTCAATCCCCAGGATGCTCTGACGCATTGCGATGCGGTCGTGGTGGGTCCCGCGATGGAGGCCTGGCCGCAGTTGATCGAGGACCTGGCGGCCGGTCGGATGCAGCCGCTGTATCACGGCAATGCGGCCGCTCCGGTTCCGAGCCAGTTGCCCCGGCACCTGATCGCGCGGCACAAGTATGTCACGACCAACGCAACCTATGCGACGATGGGTTGCCGCAATCACTGCCAGTTCTGCTCCGTGAGCCGGTTCTACGATGCTCATCATTATTGTCGGCCTGTTGAGGATGTCGTCGGCGAAGTGAAGGCCTTCAGCGAGAAGTTCTTTATCTTCGTCGATGACAACCTTACTCAGGATCGCGACTATGCGGCGGCGCTATTCCGCGGCCTGGCGGGACAGGGCAAACACTGGCTGACGCAGTTGTCGATCGAGGTCGCGTGGGACGACGAATTGCTGGACCTGATGGCCCAGTCCGGATGCGTGGGCGTGTTCGTGGGGCTGGAGAGCTTCAACGACAAGGCCCTCGGCACGCAGGACAAGGCCTTCAATGTACCGCAGCGCTATCGCGACGCCGTCGCGCGGTTTCACGCCCATGGGATTTTCGTCGAGGCCGGACTGATGTTCGGTTTCGACGACGATGATGCCGGCGTGTTTGCGCGGACGCTTTCGTTGCTGGATCAGATCGGGATCGACACGATCCTGGTCTCGATCGTGACTCCGCTGCCGGGCACCGCTTTGCATGAACAGATGCGGGACCGGATCCGCGATACGAATCTGGGTCATTACGATTATCGCCATGTCGTCTTCGAACCCAAGCGGATCGCGGCCGAGCAGCTCCAGTCTGGGGCCGACTGGGTGATCCATCGGTTCTACCGGCCGTCGGCGATCCTGCGACGGCTGGTGCGCTGGATCGCGACGCCCAAGGGTTTGTCGCACCTGATCTATCCCTTGGTGCTGAACCTGGCATTTTACGGACGGACTCGGCGATTCGGTCTTCGCGGCCGCGATCCGGCCATGCAATCCGCGGTTTCCACTTCCGCGAAACTGGCCCCGGCTTGCGCCTGAAGGAACCCGGCCGTGTTTCTATGGCAAGAATCAACTTGCCGAATTGGGGAAAGGAGATATGATCATGGATGAACTCGTACAGGGGACGATGATTCAGGACGCATGGGATATGGAAAAATCCTCATCACAAGGGCAGGAACGGATTGTTTCCGCATCGACCGGGTCTTCGGATCGCCGGTTTCTGGGGATCGATATCGGTTCGGTCAGCAGCGATGTTGTCGTCCTCGATTCGGCGGGCGAGGTCCTGTTTTGCGACTATGGCCGTACTCGCGGCCGTTCCTTCGAGACTGTCCGCAGCCAACTGGAGCTGGTAAGCCGATCATTCCCGGATCGGAATTTCGTGACGGCCGTTACCGGTTCGGTCGGACGGCTGGCCGCCGAAATTCTCGAGGTTCCCTATGTCAACGAAGTGATGGCCCAGGCCGCCGCCATCGCCCAACTGTATCCGGAGCTGTCCGAGGCAACCGTCATCGACATGGGCGGTCAGGACAGCAAGTTGATCTTTCTGGATCGGTCCAACGGCCGGCTGGGGATGCGGGATTTTGCCCTCAACTCGGCCTGTGCCGCCGGGACCGGGGCGTTTCTCGACCAGCAGGCCCAGCGACTGGGCATCGAGATCGAGCAATTCGGGGCGATCGCCCTGCAAAGCCGAATGGTCCCCCGCATGGCCGGGCGATGTTCGGTTTTCGCAAAAAGCGATATGATTCACCTGCAACAACAGGCCACGCCCATATCCGACATCCTGGCGGGCCTGTGTATGGCCCTGGCCCGCGGCCTCAAGAGCAATCTCGGTTGCGGCCGCGTGTTTGTTGAGCCGATCCTGTTTACCGGCGGCGTCGCCGCCAACGCAGGCGTCGTCCGGGCCTTCGAGCAGGCCTTTGAACTGGCCAAAGGAAAGCTCATCGTTCCCCCGCACCATTTGTTCACCGGGGCGATGGGGGCCGTTTGGACGATTCGCCAACAGGGTATTCTATTGCCCTCGCCGCTGCGGCTCGAACGGCTCGATGCCCATCTGGCCGGATCCGGCAATCTGCTTCAATCGGCGCCCCGTCGCGCCAAGCTTGATCAGCCCCATCTGCCGCCGCCGGTCAGCCGGGTCTATGACGAGATCCTCCGGCAAGCTACCGAGCCGATCGACGCTTATCTGGGCGTTGATGTCGGTTCCATCAGCACCAATGTCGTCGTCATGGATTCACAAATGCGAGTTCTGTCGAAGGAATACCTCATGACGGCGGGCAATCCCCTCGGGGCGGTCCGCCAGGGTCTGGCCGACACCTTCGCCAAGGTCGGAGACAAGGTTCGTATCCTTGCCTCCGCCACGACCGGATCGGGCCGGTATTTGACCGGGGATTTCATCGGCGCCGACATCGTCATCAACGAAATCACCGCCCAGGCCCAGGGTGCCCGGATCGTCTGCCCGCAGGTCGATACGATCTTCGAGATCGGGGGCCAGGACAGCAAGTTTATCGCCCTCGAAAACGGCGTCGTCGTCGATTTCGAGATGAACCATGCGTGCGCTGCGGGCACCGGGTCATTCCTGGAAGAGCAGGCCCAGCGGCTTGGGATCTCGATCCAGAATGAATTTTCGCAACTGGCCTTTTCCAGCGAGCGTCCGCTGAAGCTGGGCGATCGCTGCACGGTCTTCATCGAGTCCGATCTGTTGGCGTGGCAGCAGCAGGGGGCCAGCAAGGAAGATCTGGTGGCGGCCCTGAGTACATCGATTGTACATAACTATCTCAACCGCGTCGTCGGCCGCCGCAGGATCGGAAAGACCATCTGCTTTCAGGGCGGCACGGCATACAATCGGGCCGTGTGGTCGGCGTTTGAGCAGGTGACCGGCAAGACCATCCTCGTGCCGGACCATCACGAAGTCACCGGCGCGCTGGGGGCTGCAGCGATTGCGATGGAGCATCACCAGCACCAGATGGACGAGGGACACGATTTTGCGTGCCGATTCCGCGGATTTGCGAATCTGGCCGAGATTCAGTACCAAGTCGATTCGTTCACCTGCCGGGCGTGCAGCAATGAATGCGAAATCAAACGGGTCCGATTGCCGGATTCGCAGCCGCTCTATTACGGCAGCCGCTGCGACCGCTACAATCTGGCCAAGAGACAACAAGAGGAGAAAACATTCGATGCCTTTGCCTGGCGGAATGAACGCATGCTGGCTTACGCGGGCTTTAATGGCTCGGATCGGCAGGGGGGTAAAGAAACTGTCGGAATCCCTCGGGCGCTGATGACCTGGCAACTGCTGCCGATGTTTGCGACCTTTCTTCGGGAACTGGGGTTGGAGGTGGTTCTGTCGGAGCCGACTTCGAACACAACCATCCAGCGGGGAATCGAGCAGGTCCCGGCCCAGCCGTGCTATCCGGTCAAGGTGGCGTATGGCCATTGTGCCGAGCTGCTTGAACGGCAGGTCGATTATCTCCTTCTTCCCTCCATTGCCTCCATGAACAAGTCCTTCGAGGGATGTGAATTCACCCAGTTGTGTCCCTTCGTCCAGTCGTTCGGTTTCCAGATCCAATCGGCGATGGGCGATCGTCTGGATCGCACGAAGCTGCTGACGACGCCGATGTATCTGGGGGATGGCCAGCGGCCGATGAAACTCAGTTTTGTCCGTCTGGCTGCGGAACTGAACCGGCCCGCCGGGCAGGCCCGCAAAGCGATGCGCAAAGCCCTGGCAGCGCAAGCGGCCTTCGAGAAGGACCTTCGCGACAAGGGCCGCGAAATTCTGGGATCCTTGGCCCCGGATCAGAAATTGTTCATTCTGGTCAGTCGCCCCTACAACGGCTGCGACACCGGCATGAACCTGCAATTGGCGCGCAAGCTCGCCGATATGGGAGCGATGCTGGTGCCGATGGATTTCCTCGATCTGCAATCTGCCGAGCTGTCGAACCGGTCGCTGCATGAGGAGATGTATTGGGTTTCCGGGCAGAAGATCCTTCGGGCCGCCGAGATCCTGCGGTCCGATCCGCGGCTGTTCGGCATCTACCTGTCGAACTTCAGTTGCGGGCCGGATTCGTTCCTCCAGTCCTTCTTCAAGGATTGTTTGCGGGGAAAGCCCTCGCTGCATTTGGAACTGGACGAACACTCTGCCGATGCGGGGCTGGTAACCCGTCTGGAGGCCTTCCTTGACAGTCTCAGGAATTACCATCCGGCCGAGCCCAAAACCCAACCGTCCGGACCCTCCAACGGCGAGCTTTCCCTTGCGGGCCGGACGGTCTATGTGCCGTACATGGGCGATTGCGCGCACGGCCTGTCGGCCGGCTTTCGGGCTTTTGGTTTTGCGTCCGAAGTGATGCCCATTGCCGACGAAGCCACGCTGTCCTGCGGCCGCTTGCATACCAACGGCAAGGAATGCCTGCCCTGTGCGATTACGATTGGCGACATGATTGCCATGGCGCAGCGACCCGGATTTGATCCCGGTCGTAGCCTGTTCTTTATGCCCGGCGCATCGGGGCCGTGTCGCTTCGGTATGTACCATTGCCTGCAGCGTCTGGCCCTCGATCAGGCGGGACTGCGCGATGCCGCTCTTCTGGCTCCCAATCAGGATAGCCGCTTTTACCAGGAATTCACTCGCCAGGTGACCGGCGCCAGCGGCCTGAAGTTCATCAGCTATCTGTGGATGAGTTCTGTCGGCACCGATCTGCTGAAAAAGGTGTTGTTGCAGCTTCGCCCTTTGGCGATGGATTCGGATCATGTGGATTCGATCTACCAACAACTGATGGATGGCTGGGTCAGGCGGGTCGAATGCCGTCGGGGCCTTGGCGAGCTGCAGAGCTTTATGCACGATGCGGCTGACACTCTGGCGGCGATTCCGCTTAACGGCAACGATTCTCATCCCCAGGTTTCTGTTGTCGGCGAGATCTATGTCCGCAATCATCCCTTCGCCAACAACCACATCATTCGCCGTCTGGAATCGGTGGGCCTGCGGTGTGCCCTGTCGCCGGTGTCTGAGTGGATGTACTATACGAATGTCACCCGCAAAAACCAGTCCCTTCGCCGCCGCCAGTTCCGACAACTGGTCCACAACTGGCTGCAGGATGTCGTCATGCGGCGGATCGAGAGGGCGCTGGCGGCGCCGTTGGAAAAACGGTTTGGACCGATAGCCGAAGAATCGTCTGAGCAGTTGCTGCGGTTGGCTCGGCCGTACATGGATGCCTGTTTTGAAGGCGAGGCCATTCTCAGCGTGGGCAAGATGATCGAGGCCCATCACAAGGGGTTTGACGGTGTGGTGAATGTTATGCCCTTCGGCTGTATGCCGTCGACGATTGTCGCATCGATGACCACGCAGATCAGCCGCGATTGCGGTGGTATGCCGATCCTGAACCTGTCGTTCGACGGCCAGGAGGATCCGGCCCTGACCACGCGACTGGAGGCCTTTGCCGAGCAGCTTCGCCAGCGGAAGCGCTCCGCCGCAAAGCCGGCCATCCCCGCGCCCGCGACGCCCTTCGCAAGAGGATGATTGCGGACCGATTAGGGTACGGTATAATTCCATTCCTAATCATATGGTTTCGAGGTCAGGATGAGGAAAGAACAAGATAGACTACGGAGTGACCCAGCGATGCCCGCAGTGAAAGCGCCCCGGAAAGACCGGTCATTCGTGTTTTTCAACGCGACCCAGTTTATGGGCGCGATGAACGACAATGTCTTTCGCGCATTGGTGATTTTCGCGTTGATTGGCGGACGGCCGCAGGACCAAGCGGGTGGCATTACCTCGCTGACTGCGGCGGTGTTTATCCTGCCGTTTCTGTTGTTTACCGCCTATGCCGGTAAACTGGCCGACAAGTTCAGCAAGCGCGACATCATCATTCTGGCCAAGACCGCCGAGGTGATTGTCATGATCGGCGGCGCGGTCTCGCTGGCCTTTGATTCCTCGTGGGCGATATATGTCTTCTTGTTTCTGATGGCCACGCACAGCGCGTTCTTCGCGCCCAGCAAATACGGCATCGTGCCCGAACTGGTCGGCAAGGAAGAACTGTGCCGTGCCAACGCCTCCCTGGAAGCGCTGACCTATGGCGCGATCGTCATTGGCACGGCCGTGGGGCCGGGCCTGTCGCAACTGTCGGGGGAGCGGTTCGGCCTGGCGTGCCTGGGGTGTATCGCCTTCGCGGCGTCCGGTCTGTTCTGTGCATTTCATATCCGAAGGACCGAGCCGATCCGGTCCGAGGAAAAATCGTCGCTGCTGTTTTATAAGGATATCTATCGTTCCCTTCACGCCGTTCGGCAGGACCACGGCCTGATCTGGGCGGTCTGGGCGGCGGCAATCTTTTTGGCGCTGGGGGCCTACCTGCAGATCAACCTGATTCCGTATGGCATGGAGCGGTTGGGCATGGACCGTGTGACCAGCGGGTACCTGTTTTTGCTGGCGGCTATCGGAATCGGGATTGGGTCCTACTTTGCCGGAAGTATGAGCGGGCGGAATGTCGAGTTTGGCATCGTGCCCGGCGGGGCGCTGGGATTGGGGATCACCGTGACGGCGCTGGCCCTGATCCCGCCGGTTCGCTGGCTGGTGTATCCGACCATCATCGCCACGGGAATCTCGGCCGGCATGTTCATCGTGCCGATCCAGACCCACATCCAGATGGCCAGCCCCGACCACATGCGGGGCAAGGTGATCGCCGCGTCGAATTTCCTCGGATGGCTCGGCGCGTTTCTGGCTTCGATGTTCTGCTATCTGATGACCGGCTTGCTGAAGCTCAACTCTCGGGAGATGTTCGGCCTGCTGGGCCTGGCGACCCTGGGGGTTGCCGTGCTGAGCATCTTCAAGCTGAAGGATTTCTTCGTGCGGTTCTGTCTGCTGATCCCCATCCGGATTGCCTATTGTATTCGGGGGATCCATATCGAAAATGTTCCCGCGTCCGGCGGGGCGCTGCTGGTCGCCAACCATATCTCGATGGTCGATGCGCTGATCCTGGGCTCGACCCAGCAGCGGCGGATCCGGTTTGTCATGGAACGGGGCTATTTCAATCGGCCGTTGATCGGGTGGTTTTGCCGAATGATGGGGGCGATCCCCATCGAGGCGACCGACTCGCCGAAAAAAATCATCGCCTCGCTGCAGGCGGCGCGAAAGGCCCTCGACGATGGGTTTATGGTGGGGATCTTCGCCGAAGGGGCGATGACCCGCACGGGGTTTGTCCGCCGCTTCAGGGGCGGCTTTGAGCGGATCGTGCGCCACTCGGAGTATCCGATTATCCCAATCTACATTGGCGGTATCTGGGGCAGCATCTGGAGCTACTACCACGGGCGCCTGTTCAACCGGTTTCCCCTACGGTGCCGCGTGCCGATCGATGTGATCTTCGGCCGGCCGCTGCCGGCCACCAGCACGCCCGAAGAGGTCTATCGGGCCGTTCTGGAGTTGGGCAGCGAATATCATGAGGGACTCAAGGGAGGCAGCCATTCCCTGGCTGAGGAAGTCCTTCGCATCGCCCGTCGCAAACCGCTGGCTCCCTGCATGAGTGATACCTCCGGTCGCCGGCTCAACTTCCTGCAGGTGATGACCGGGGCCCACATCTTCGCCGGCCGCATCCGCCGCCTCGCCGGCGATCAATCCAACATCGGCATTCTCCTGCCGCAGTCCTGCCCTGCCGCTCTGGCGAATATCGCCGTGTCGATGCTCGGCAAGACCAGCGTCAATCTCAGCTATGTCACCAGCGACCAGATCCGCGCCACCGCGATTGAGCAGGCCGGGCTCAAAATTATCCTGACTTCCAAACTGTTCATCCACAAGGCCTCGATCCCCGCCCGGCCGGACTTTGTCTATCTCGAAGATCTGGCTGCCGGGATCACCCGATTCGAGAAAATCACGGCCATGCTGGTAACCCTGTTGGTTCCGGCTGGGATGCAGTGCCGGCGCCTCGCCGGACGAAAAATTCAGCCTGACGATCTGGCGGCAATCATTTTCTCCTCCGGCAGTTCCGGAATCCCCAAGGGCGTCATGCTCAGCCACTACAACNNCTGCCGTTCTTCCATTCCTTCGGCTATACCGCCACCCTGTGGCTGCCGATGCTCGCCCGGGCTGGCGTGACCTTTGTCCCCAATCCGCTCGATGCCCGCCTGGTCGCCGAGACCATCAAGGCCAATCGTTCGACCCTTCTGTTCGCCACGCCCACCTTCCTGACGCACTACACCCGCCGGGCCGAGCCCGACGAACTCCGCTCCCTTCGATTCATCTTCACCGGGGCCGAAAAGCTTCGCCAGTCCATTGCTGACGACTTCGAGAAGAAATTCGGCATTCGTCCCATGGAGGGCTACGGCACGACCGAACTCTCGCCCGTCGCCGCGGTGTGTGTGCCGGATTTCGAGCAGGGCGGCGCACGCCAGGAGAATCAGCGGCCCGGCAGCGTCGGCCGCGCGCTGCCGGGCGTCGCACTGCGCATCGTGCACCCCGAGAGCGGCGCGTTGCAGGCACCCGGCGAGCAGGGACTGCTGCTCGTGCGCGGTCCGAACGTGACACCCGGCTACCGCGGCGAGCCCGAGCGCACGGCGCAGGTGCTGCGCGAGGGCTGGTACACGACCGGCGACATCGCCTCGCTCGACAAGGACGGCTTCCTCACGATCACCGACCGGCTGGCGCGCTTCAGCAAGCTCGGCGGCGAGATGGTGCCGCACGGACGTGTCGAGGAGGCGCTGCAGCAGGCGCACGAGCGGCGCGCCGGCGCGAGCGAGCTCGAACTCGCGGTCGTCTCGGTGCCCGATGCCGCGAAGGGCGAGCGCCTGGTCGTGCTGCACGCGCACGCGAAGCTCGACGCGCACGAGTGGCTGGCCGAACTCGCGAACTCCGGCCTGCCGAACCTCTTCCGGCCGCGCGAGGCGGATTTCCTCGCGCTCGAGGCGCTGCCGCGCCTCCCGACGGGCAAGCTCGATCTCGCCGCGGCGCGCGCGCGCGCGCTTCAGCGCTGAACGATCCAGTCGAAGCGGTACTCGAAGCCGGCGCCCGCGCTGCGCAGCGGCTCGAAGGGCAAGCCGAGCGGCTGCAGCTGCGGCTCAGCCGCCGCGGACGCCGCGGGCAGCAACTCGAGCTCCTTCTCGAAGCGCAGTCGATCGCCGCTGCGCAAGAGCAGCAGTCGTCCCTCGCGCAGGTCCGCGCGCGAACGCCGCGCGTGCGCGAGGTCGAAGACCGCGACAGTGCCGCTGCCCGCGACCTCGGCCTGCTCGTTCGCGCCGCGCACGATCCAGGCCACGGGCCCGGAGAGGTACAGCGCGCGCGCGTTGCCGAAGTGCTGCGCGGCGCGCAGGAGGCGCATGGCGCTCGCGTCCTGCTGCACGGCGCTCTCGACCATCCAGGCGGGCGCGAAACCGAGGCCGTTCGCGACCAGCGTGGGATCCTCGTGGCGCGGGTTGCGCTGCGCGCGGTGGATCTCCTCGCGCGTCACGAGCGACCAGGAGGAGCAATAGGCCGCCGCGGCGCCCGTCGCGACCAGCGTGCGGCCGGAGCGCAGCGCCGCGCGCAGCTCCTGCTCGAGGCGCGAGTCCTTCTGCTCGGGCTTGAAGTGCTGCCAGCACGCGAGCCAGTCGGTCGCGTTCACGACCACGGCGGCCGTGCGCGCGAGTTCGGGCAGCAGGGCCGCTTCGCGCTGCGCGTTCCAGTCGCCCGCGAGATCCGGCCGCACGGCAGGCGAGCCCGAGCGCGCCAGCGGATCGACGCCCGAGTCCCCAAGATCGAGCACGAGGTGCGGCGCGCCGCCGGCGAGCTCGCGCGCGAGCGCCTCGGGGAGCTCGAAGCGCTCGCCGCACAGGACCAGCGTTCCCGCCTGCGGCGCGAGCGCCAGCAGCAGCGCGATCATCGCGTCCCCGTCCCGGTCACCGGCGGCTCGGGCTTCTGCGACTCCGCGGCGATCCAGGCGCGGATGCGCTCGCCCAGCACCGAGAGCGAGACCGCGCCGTTCTCGAGCAGCCGGTCGTGGAAGTCGGAGAGACGAAAGCGCCGGCCGAGCTTCGCGCGCGCTTCCTCGCGCAGGCGCAGGATCTCGCGCTGTCCGAGTTTGTAGCCCAGCGCCTGGCCGGGCCAGGC
>PMBP01000106.1 GCA_003152975.1 Phycisphaerales bacterium
GCCCAATTGTGGGACTCTGCCGGACTTTGGCAACTTTGGAGACTACGACCGTTACCAGGGCGTTGAGGAACTGATGCCCTTTGCCAAGGGCGTTTCGGCCAAGAGTATGAATTTTAACGAGCAGGGTTACGAGACAGCGATTGATTACACCCGCATGATCAAGATCGTCCGAGCCGCAGGGTATCGGGGCTACATCGGGATCGAGTACGAAGGGGCCGAGCTGTCCGAAATGGACGGTATCGCCGCGACCAAGCGGTTGCTGGAACGGGTGATCGGTCAGGCATAAACATCTTGCATTGCGGGGTTTGTGGGAGGAATCCAAACATGAAGGCGATGGTCATCCGGCAATTCGGCCCGGCCGACTCGTTTGTCTTCGATGAACGGCCGGTCCCGGAACTTCGAGCGGGACATGTCCTGATCCGTGTGCGGGCCTCGAGCGTCAATCCCATCGATGTCAAGGTCCGCAGCGGCGTAGTGCCCGCGATCGCCCCGGCCTTTCCGGCAATTCTGCACGGCGATGTCGCCGGGATCGTCGAGGCCGTCGGGCCGGGCGTCGAGGGATTTTCGCCCGGCGACGAGGTCTATGCCTGCGGTGGCGGATTCAAGAATTACGCCGGTGCGCTGGCCGAGTTGATGCTGGTGGACGCGGATTTTGTCGCGCCCAAGCCGACGACCTTGGATTTTGCCGAGTCCGCCGCCCTGCCCCTGGTGGCGATCACGGCCTGGGAGGCACTGATCGATCGGGCCAATGTCCGGCCCGGCTGCAAGGTACTCATCCACGCCGGGGCCGGGGGCGTGGGGCATGTCGCCATCCAGATCGCAAAGTCTTGCGGCGCAATGGTTTACACGACAGTGTCCTCAGAGGACAAGGGGCGGCTGGCCGAGTTGCTGGGGGCCGATGTGGCGATCGATTACAAGCGGCAGACCGTCGAAGAGTATGTCCGCGAGCATACCAGCGGGGCGGGATTCGATGTGGTCTTCGATACCGTCGGCGGGGCGAATCTGGCGGCCAGCTTCCAGGCGGCCGTAGCCGGCGGGACGGTGGTCTGCATCGCGGCGCGAGGCACGCACGAACTGACCACAGCACACAGTAAGGGACTGTCACTGCATATTGTATTCATGCTGTTGCCGCTGCTAACCGGTCAAGGTCGGGCCCATCACGGCCAAATCCTGCGGCGGCTTGCGGGGCTGGTCGAGGGCGGCCGAATCCGGCCGGTACTGGATCCGGACATCTTCCCCTTCACCCGGGCGGCCGATGCCCATCGCAAACTCGAATCCGGCACGGCCGTCGGCAAGATTGTACTGACCAACGATCTGGGATAAATCCAACGCCCGCTACTTTGCCCCGGCCGGATAAACGATCATATCGAACAGGGGGCCGAGGCGCTGGCCGTCGCGGGTGATGTCGAAACAGACGGTTTGCACGCCGTTGAGCGGCTGAGTTGCCGAAATGGTAATCGGAATTGTTCTGTAGTATTCAGAGACGACTTCCAAACGAAATGAGGAAGGTTCTACGGATAAGCCGGGGGGNNGATCGAAGTTGCGCAATATCAGTCGAGCTATGCCAATCGTGTTCGGTTCGAGCTTGACGCGATACGGTTCGGCACGGACCCAGTAGGGATCGTAACGGTAACGGTAATCCTCGTCGCCGCTAAGTTCTTGATAGAGGTCGCGAATTTCGCGGGCCCAGGCGGCAAAGCGGTCGATCATCCCTGCGGGTTTGTCCATGACCCACGAGTGGCCGGCGACGATGATGTCGGGATTGAGCTTTTTGAGGTAATCGGCGCCGAGGATGTAACCTTCCTCGAAGATCGCGCTGTTACGGGCGACGACGGCCTCGTGTCCGTTCTGGTCCGGGTCTGCGGGATTGCCGAAGAGGTTGTCGCCGGTGAAGGNNTGTGCGCGACCATGGCTTCGTGGCCGTTTTGCAGGGGATCAGCGGGGTCGCCGAAGAGGTTGTCGCCGGTGAAGGCGACGAGCTTGCCGTCGATTTTTCCCTGGATGCAGCAGCCAAACTCCGTCTGGCCGGGCATCCAATCTACGGTGAACTTGTACCCTTCCCATTCGAACGATTCGCCGGAGGCAAAGCCACGGTCGAAGGGAACCTTGTCGATGCCGCCGTAGGCGCAGACCATTGCGGCGTAGTCATAATCCTGCGGGTTGGCGCAGACCTTGGCGATGCGGTCGAGGGTCCCGAGCTTGGCACCCCACTTGTCGCGGAGGTACAGGGCGTCAGTGACATGGTCGCCGTGCATGTGGGAAACGAGGACCGCGTCGATGGACTTGAGACCCAATTTCTCCTTCATCTGGCCGAGCGTTTTCTCCAGCCGATCTTTGCCGACCAGACCCGCATCGAAGACCAGGGCCCGGCCGCTGTCGGCGATGAGGATCGCGAAATTCGGCCAGTCGTCGCGCTTTTTGAACTTATAGAGGTGCGGCAGGACCTGGCCGACATTCTCGACGGCGGTGGGTTTGGAGACCATGTCTTGTTCATCGGGGGCTGTGGTGCCCAGGCCATAGCCGCGCACATAAATTTTCAATAACCGCTGGAGCCGCTCTTTGTAGGTCGTCAGTTGGCCGAGGGGGTCTTTGGCGATGACCGGACCGTGCGAGGGCAGCAGGATTGTCGGCTTTTCGTCGATCAATCGGCTAACCGACTCGATGAGGGCCTTGAGGCCTTCGCCGTAGCCGTAGTCCCATTCGCTGTCAAACCAGGTCACCAGTTGCGAGCCATCGCGCATCGTGTCGCCGCTGAAGACGATTCGCGTGTCGCCGGTCTGCAGGGCGTAGCTCAGTGCGCCGGGGCTGTGGCCGCGGGAATCGATGCACCGCAGTTGCAGGCCGTGCCAATCGAGGGTATCGCCCGTCTTGAGGGTTCGATCCAGGCGGATTGGCCGCATCCATGGCCGTACGAAGCTGGCCCCATAGACGGTGAAGGGATCTCCGAGCGATGGCATGATCTTGCGAAAATCCATCGGCTTTTCGAACAGGGCCCGTTCGGCGTCGGGGGCGGCGATCTTAGCCCCTGCCACCGCAAATCGCTGCCAACCCCAGGTTTGCTCGCGATGATGGTGGGTAAAGAGGACCCAGTCGAGGGTCTTGACACCCGCACCGTTCAGGATCTTTGCGGCGCTGCCATCCCCGGCGTCGATTACGACGGCCGCGTCTCCATCGCGAATCGCATAGACGGCGCAGGTATCCTGCCAGCGATACACGGCCTTGCCGCCGCCCAGATCGAGGACCTTTTCGAGTTCGGCTGCGACCGCCGCCGGGCAACACAAGGATGCCAAGACCCATAGGCCCGCGAGCCAGCCGATTACGATTTGTGTTTTCTTCATGGCTAAAATGACCTCCCGCGACTATACTGGTTTTGCGTGGATTGTAGAGAATTGATGAATCAATCGCAAGGGAAACCAATCGCAAAGCCCAGAGGGGCTTGCAGGAGTTCGTCGTGCTGGCCTTACTTTTTAGTCCGCAAGATGTGTTGGTCATCGTCATCGTGGTGGTGTTTGTGTTCTTCGTTTTTACCCGGCGGAAATCCCCG
>PMBP01000147.1 GCA_003152975.1 Phycisphaerales bacterium
AGAACATCGGCCTGGCGGAGATTGCGGTGTTTGAAGCAAAGGCGAACTGAGGGGAACACAGGAAAAGGATATAGGATTTAGACAAAAATGATGAGATCCTGGAGAATCAAAATGACGGCGGTTCGAATTGCGATGATCGTTGCGATGGCGTGTGGGAGTCTTTGCACTGTGGGTTGCGCACCGTCGAATGAGGCGGCGTTTCGAAAAATGGAGACGCAATACCGCGAGCTGCCGATGGAGGCGCGGCNNACGGGGCCGCTGTTCTGGCTGCACGGCGACGAGAGCCGGGAACGGCTGGAGCAGTATGTGGGGATCGTGGCGGAGGGCGGGAACGGGACCTTTACGGCCGAATCCCGGCCGCATAAGGACTGGCTGGGCGAGGGGTGGTGGCGCGATCTGGCGATTTGTCTGGAGGCGGCCAAGACCAACGACCTGCAGATGTGGATCTTCGACGAAAAGTGGTGGCCCAGCGGCGAGGTCGGCGGTAAGGTTCCGCAGGAGCTGTCCAGCAAGACGATGGTGGCTTCCGCGCAGGATGCGGCCGGGCCGGGGGTCTTCGACGCCGACGGGCTGGGCGGCAAGACCTTTATCGCGCTGATCGCTGGGAAGGCGACGGGCGCGGGCATCGACGCCGATTCGCTGGTGGACCTGAGCGGTGAGATCAAGAACGGCAAGGTTATATGGGAAATTCCGGAGGGGAAATGGAAGGTGATGCGGTTCGAGTGGAAGTATTCGCGGATGGCGGGCAAGGGCGCCAACCTGCTGGTGGACGGCGCCGATCCGGCCGCGACGGATTGGTATATCCAGACGGTGTATCAGCCGCATTACGACCGGTTCAAGAGCGACTTCGGCAAGACGATCCGGGGCTATTTTTACGACGAGCCGGAGACGCAGGGCGACTGGGGCAGCGCGGTGATCCCGATGCTCAAGGAGCGGGGGATCGACTGGAAGAAGGCCTTGGTGGCGTGGAAGTTCACGCTGGCCGGCGAGCAGCAGGCGGCGGCGAAGTACCAATACCAGGATGCGTTCGCGGAGGCGTGGGGGCGAACGCTGTTCGGCGGGATAACCCGATGGTGCAAAGAACACAAGGTGCGGTCGATCGGGCATTTTCTCGAACACAGTTGGGAGTACCTGAATCCGAACCTGTGCGCGGGCAACATGTTCCAGCTCCAAAAATACAGCGATATGGGCGCGATCGACGCGGTGTTCACGCAGTTTATCCAGGGGCAGCGCGATCCCGGATTGTGGCAGACGCCCAAGCACGCCAGCTCGATTTCGCATGTCTATGGCAAAAAGGACGACATCGCGATGGTGGAGATCTTCGGCGCGCGCGGGCAGGACCTGACCTATCCGGAGATGAAATGGTGGACGGACCACATGTTCGTGTCGGGCGTGAACTTCATGATCCCGCATTCGTTCAACCCGAAGTCGCCATTCGACATCGATTGTCCCCCGTATTTTTACAACGGGGGCTACGAGCCGCGGTGGCCTCTGTATCGGGTGTATGCCGATTACGCCAGCCGGTTGAGCGTGCTGCTGTCGGGCGGGCGGCATGTGTGCCCCGTTGCCCTGCTGTACCTGGGCAACAGCCGGCATGTGGGCAAGACGATCACGCCGGAGCAACTCAGCACGGCGCTGCAGGATTCGCTGTTTGATTTTGATTGGCTGCCGTATGATGCGTGGGAGGCGGACACGAAGATTGACGGCGGGTCGTTGCGGCTGCACGGCGAACAGTATCGCGTGCTGATCGTTCCACCGGTGGAGGTGATTCCGTATGCGACGCTGGAAAAGGCCAAGGCGTTTTTCGACGCCGGCGGCGTGGTGCTCGGTTACGGATTTTTGCCGACGCAATCGGCGACGCTGGGCAAGAACTCCAAGGATATCGCGGCGCTCCGGCAGGCGGTGTGGGGCCAGGCCAAGCCGGGGCTGGCGGTATGCAAGACCAGCGGCAAGGGCGGGCGGAGCTATCTGTTGCCGCAGGAGCCGACGGTGGCGCAGATCCAGGCGGCGATGAAGGATGCCGGCGTGACGGCGACGATGGAGGTTCTCGAAGGCGTAACGGACAACTGGCTGCATGTGTTGCATCGCATCAAGGCCGGGCGGGACATTTTCTTTGTGTGCAACCAGAACATCACGCCGGGGACGCGGACTTATCGGCTGCGGTTCCAAGCGGCGGGCGTTCCGGAGATGTGGGACCCGATGCGGAACGAGATTCATTCGATCGCGTATAACCGGAATGGTGACGCGGCTGATGTATCGATTACGCTGGCGCCGTACGAGAGCACGGTGTTCGTGTTCAATTCGGACGAGCGAAAGCTGATGGCACGGTTTGACCCGAAGCAGACAAACGGCCTCAAGGAGATCGCAGTGACGGCCGACGCCCTGCCGGAGTCGCCGGCGGCGATTCCGCCGCAGGCGGCCGAAGGCGGCGATCCGCTCGAAGGCCTCAAGTGGGTATGGACGCCGGGCGGCAATCCCTCCGCGACGGCCAAGCCGGGGGCGGCATATTTCCGAAAACGGATGGAACTGCCAGCGGATGCGAAGATCAAGACGGCGAAATTCGTCGGTACGGCCGACAACGCGATGCTGTTGTGGGTCAACGGCAAGCGGGTGGACTCGACTGGGCAGGGCTTTGACAACTGGAAAGAAGTATCGAATACCGAGCTGACGGGACTGTTTTTAAGAGGGTCGAACATTCTGGCGATCTCGGTGGTCAATGGTTCGGACCAGCCGAACCCGGCGGGGCTGATCGGCAAGTTTGTGATCGAACTGGAAAACGGGACGAAGGTCACCGCGGCGATCGACGGGTCGTGGCGGGTGTCGGAGCAGGATGCGGTCGGCTGGCAGGCGTCGGACTTTGACGACAAGGGCTGGGCGGCGGCCGGGGAGTTTGCGGCCTACGGCGAAGGCCCGTGGAAGACGATTAGCGGCCGGAGTTTGACGCTGAGCCCGATCCAGCGGGCCACGCCTTACGCGGGGCATTTTGTGATGGATTCGTCATTCAAAGCGGGCACAGAGCGACTGATGCTGGCGGTGCAGGGAGTCGGGCCGGAGACGGCGGCGCGGGTTACGGTCAACGGCAAGTACGCCGGCGGGTTCATTGAACAGCCGGAGACGGTCGATCTGACGGGGTATGTCAAGCCGGGCCGAAACGACATCCGGATCGAGCCGTTTGGGCCGAAGACAGTCCAGGTGTATATTTTGCCCATAAACAGGATGCGGGATTTAGGATATGGATTCGGCGCTTTGGCGGGAATGACAAGGACAGTGAAAATTCTAAATGCTAAGCACTAAACAAATTCAGAAGCACGAAACCAGAAAATTCAAAACAAACTGGTTCCGGCTTAAACCGGATGAATAAAAATTGGGCACACACAGGGGTGTGCCCTACAAGGCCATGAGCACGGCCGTCCAAATGGAATCGTCGATGAGCGGAATTACGGATGCAGAACGGTATCTGCTCGAGCAGATCCGGCGGGGTGACGGGCCGGCGTGGGAGAAGTTTGTCGGCCAGTACCGCGGACGGCTGTTGCGGTTTGCGCATGCCAAGGCGGGACAGCGGGCCGACGCCGAAGACCTGGTGCAGGAGACCTTCATCGGATTTTTGTCGGGGCTGGGGGACTACCGCGGGGACGCGAGCCCGGAGACCTACCTGTTCACGATATTGCGGCGAAAGATTATCAACAGCTATCGCAGCGCCCACTCCCGGAATATCGGCCTGATCCAGGATGTCTATCGCGGTGGCGAGGACGGCGACAGCGACGCGATGTCCACGCTGCCGGGGCGCGAGGCGACGGCGAGCTGGTATGTCCGCCGGGACGAGAACAAGGACCTGGTCCGCAAGGCGCTGGCGGCGGCGCTGACAGAGCTGGTGGACGGGTATAAGGCCAACCTGAACTTCCGCGACATGATGATCGTGGAACTGCTGTTTTATTGCCAGTTATCGAACCTGGATACGGGTAAGATCGTGGGGATCAGCGAGCGAAATATCGCGGTGATCAAGCACCGCTGCCTCAAGCAGGTCAAGGAGGGGATCGCGGCCGCGGCCGTGAGCTTCGAGGACAGCACGGGATTCGAGAGCTTGCTGACGGAGGTCTGGGAGGCGGGACGGCTGAGTTGTCCCAAGCGAAGCACGATCGGGGCGATGTTGCTGGGGACACTGGAGGCCGACTGGCAGGGGTATGTGGATTTTCATTTGAACCGGCTGGGATGCCACTTCTGCCGGGCGAACTTAGAGGACTTAAAGCAACAGACGGCAGACGACCCGTCGCGGAAAATCCACGCGCGGATCATGGAATCGACTGTGGGGTTTTTGCATAAACCACGGTGATAAATTGTCAATTTTCGATTTTCAATTTCCAATTTGATCCTCACGCAAAGCCGTCAAGACGCAAAGGGGAAATTCTAATACTACAACGCTATACGTGACCA
>PMBP01000411.1 GCA_003152975.1 Phycisphaerales bacterium
CCCCAAGCCCGCCCGTGTGACGCTGGACGGCGGTTTCGTGATGGCCGATTTCAGACAGTCCGTACCCTGAAACCTGAATCAAGGTCACTGGTCTCAAAGATCAATCGAGCATGCAGGATCAGCGTTAATGACCCAAGCGAGCATGACCTTTGAAAGGAACCTGTGCAGATGAAGCCATCGAAATGGATCACCCGGATCGGAATCGGTTTGATAATGATCAGCCCGTTCTCCTGGGGCGCCAGCACGAGTCTGCCGCGGAGTTCGCCGGAGGCGCAGGGGGTATCCTCGGCCGGCATCCGGGCGTTTGTCGAGGCGGCGGATCAGCAGGTCCGTACGATGCACAGCTTTATGCTGGTGCGNNAGAGCTTCACCTCGACGGCGGTCGGCCTGGCGGTGGCGGAGGGCAAGCTGAGCGTGGACGATCCGGTGCTGAAGTTCTTCCCGGAGGAGGCGCCGGCGGAGCCATCGCAAAACCTCAAGGCGATGCGGGTCCGCGACCTGCTGATGATGTCCGCCGGGCAGGACAGCGAAGCGGCGCTCCGGAAATCGCCGGATACGCCGTGGGTCAAGGCCTTTCTGGCGCATCCGGTACCGTTTAAGCCGGGGACGCATTTTCTATACAACACGCCGGGCAGCTACATGCTGTCGGCGATCGTGCAGAAGGCGACGGGGCAGACGGCGCTGGATTATCTGCGGCCGCGATTGTTCGAGCCGCTGGGTATCGAGAACCCGGAGTGGGGGGCCAGCCCGCAGGGCGTTTCGTTCGGTGGGTGGGGACTGATGATCCGCACGGAGGACATCGCCAAGTTCGGGCAGCTTTATCTGCAGAAGGGGCGGTGGAACGGCAAACAATTAGTGCCGGCGTCGTGGGTCGAACAGGCGACGGCGCGGCAGACCTCCAATGGCAGCCGTCCGGACAGCGACTGGGATCAGGGGTACGGGTTTCAATTCTGGCGGTGCCGCCACGGGGCGTTCCGCGGTGACGGGGCCAACGGGCAATTTTGTATTGTGATGCCGGAGCAGGACGCGGTGGTGGCCATCACCGCCGATACCCGTGACATGCAGGCCGAACTCAATGTGGTATGGGACAAGCTTCTGCCGGCAATCCAAGCGATTCCGCTGGCGGCCAACGCGGAGGAGGAAGCCAAGCTCAAGCAAACGCTGGCCAACCTGGCCGTTGCAGCGCCGGAGCCCAAGAAGGAGCCGTAACCGGGGATCCGAGCCGGATTTTCGACAATCTCGACTTGTAATTGATCGAAATACGAATACTATAAAACTTCGCCGATCCTGCCAGCTTCTTCGAGTGCGGCGACTACAGCGTCCATCCCTGGCGATAGGTCCGGCGAACATAGGCGTCGGCATCTTTGTCGTTGGTGACGGCCATCTTTTCGCCATCCCAGAGGATGCGGCGATTGGGGTAGCGGACGGCCAGATTGCCCATGAGGACCATTTCAGACAACGGGCCGGAGTGATCGAAGTTGGAGCTGGCGGGTTTGCCATCCTTGCAAGACCGGACCCAGTCCTTTTCGTGCCCCTGCTCGCCGCCCGGGACACGGGCCAGTGATTTGTCGGGCAGCTTGAACTCTTTCATCCGGGTTTCAGGGATGAGGCGCGGAGACCGTCCGTAACAGCCGCACATCAGGGTACCCTTGTCGCCGACGAACAGTACGCCGCCGTCGTCGTCGCCCATCTTGCGGCCATCTTCGAGGGCCTCGGGGCGCGGGGGCATCATACCGCCATCCCACCAAGTCAGGTTCACCGCGGGCAAGCCCTGCCGTTCGGGGAATTTAAAGCGAACGATCGTCGAACGCGGATACTGCTCGTTCTTCGGCGGGCAGGCCTCCCACAGGCCCGTCCAGTAGGTCGAGATGCATCCCTCGGCGCTGACGGGGTATTTGAGCTTGAGGGCCCAGAACGGGGCGTCGAGGATGTGGCAGCCGAGATCGCCGAGGGAGCCGGTGCCGAAGTCCCACCAGGCCCGCCAGGTGCCGGGGTGATAGGTGGGGTGATAGGGTCGCATGGCGGCCGGACCGATCCAGAGGTCCCAGTCCATCGTGCCAGGGACCGGAGGGGTTTCCTTGGGCCGGTCCACTTCGACACCCTGCGGCCAGACAGGCCGGTTGGTCCATGCGTGGATCTCCCGCACGGCGCCGATCGCGCCGTTTTCGATCCATTCGTAGATCAAGCGGGTTCCGTCGCCGGAGTGGCCCTGGTTGCCCATCTGGGTCATGACCTTGTACATACGGGCCTCTTCGGTCATGATGCGGGCCTCGTAGATGCTGTGGGAGATGGGTTTTTGGACATAGACATGCTTGCCACGGCGAATGGCCGCCAGGGCGACAACTGCGTGGTTGTGGTCGGGGGTAGCCACGATGACCGCGTCGATGTCTTTCTGCTGGTCGAACATGATCCGGAAGTCTTTGTAGGGCTTGGCCTTGGGGTACTTGGCAAAGGTCTTGGCCGCGTAGCCACCGGCATCGACATCGCAGAGGGCGACGATGTTTTCGCCCTGCATGCTATTGAGGTCGGCGCCCGCCTGGCCGCCGCAGCCGATGGCCGCCAGATTGATCTTGCGGCTCGGGGGCGTGGTCACGCCATCGCCAAGCACGCGGCGCGG
>PMBP01000004.1 GCA_003152975.1 Phycisphaerales bacterium
AGCAAGAACCGCGGGGCCGTTATTAGCGCCCGGAACCAGTACCTGCGAGCTCGTCCCATATCCCCAGATATAGGCCTGCGTGCCATCCCCCATGGTTATGTATCCATCCATAGCCGTGAGGTTAAAGGTTTTGGTTGTGCCCCCCCCTCCCGTGTCACCGCTGATGAAAGCCGGGGCGGTGACCGGCAGCATCGCAATGAGGGCCAGCAAGAGCACCAAGACCGGCCATCCTATCTTTCGTTTCTCGTTCATATCTCTTCTCCTATTCAAGGCTAAAGGTCGGTGCCTAATTGATTACGATCTCCGTCATCAACCCGCCGTAATCCTGGGCATCATTACTAAGTTGGTTCAGGTTGTTCGAATACATGAAGTAAGTCCCGGCTTTTGCCTTGGAGGTGTCGATGAGAATATCGAATCCTTCCCCCCCGCCGAGCGTAATCGACTTCGGGTTGTTATAGTACAACAATCCCGTTGGTCCTTTGTATTGCCGTGCGCCCTGTCCTACAATCTGCATCGGCAAGCCCAGCAGGGTCACGGTATTAAACTCGGACGTCGCCAGGCTGGGGAAATGAATGAGGATCTTCTGCCCCAGTTTGGCCGTGATCAGACCGCTCACCTTTTGCGATGAAACATTTACGTCCGGAGTCGACAGGATTTGACTGTAGAGCTGCTCAGGGTGAGCACATGCCGGGTAATTTGAAGGCACCGTCGGATAAGCGGTTTGCCGGCCGCATGGATTGATCGTGTACGGATAACCGCGGCCGTTAAACAATTGGTATGCGTCCCTCATGAACCCGAAATCAATGTCATTGTACGAGTTGTCGGAACGATGGAAGTCCGGATCAAAGGCCGTTACCTCAAGGGGATACATTACATCATAGCCGGTTGAGCCACACCCCGGATCCAGCCTGCCGCCGCCGACCGACCCAGTACAATCGTTATATGCAAAGTTGGTGTAATTCTTTCCATTAAAGAACTCCGACGTTCCATCCTGTTGCGGGCGGACGTTGAGATTTCCGAGCATACCCATCTGCATATGTTCCGAAGCCTCAACATGGCAGTGGTACATATAGGTGCCCGGTTCCTGGAAGGCATAGTAATAGGAAAGGCTCTCCCCCATGTTGATGGCGATGGAGGCCATCGGCTCGCCGTCAAACACCGACGCGGCATTGGGAAAACCGTGGTTGTGGACGGTGTGGGGATCGGCGAGGTCGGGACGCTCAAACATCCCCATGTTGGTGAGGGTGAGATAGAATTCCTGCCCTGCCTTGGCGAGGATCGTCGGCGCCGAAGCCTCAGCCCCGCGCATCCCTCCCGGCGCCACGGGATCGTTGACCATGTTCATAATCTGGTTTACCGGGACTCCGGTGACATCGTCGAACCCGAAAATGTAGATGTCATTAGTATCACCCATAATGACATGACCATCCCCGGCGGTCAGGGCTTTGCAAGCGACGCTGGCATGGAGAACCCCATTGGTGTCGGTCACATTGGTACATTCGATATTCTGCGTGGCGGGGTTATATGCCGCCCCCGGCTTCAGCAACGTGGGATCCGGTTTACCGGTGATGGGATTCGCCTTGAGGCACGGACATTGGACGTACACTTCCGCGACTGCCGGAATCACCCAAACCACCAGGAGAAGGATCGACAAAACAAGCATTGTATATCGAGTTACCTTTCCCATAATCGCACTCCTTTCCTATTCCGGTATCCGCCCGCCGGGGGGGGAAATTCCCCGGCGGGTGGTGTTTGCCTGATTCCCCGGTTTACCAGGGGAACCATTTCTCTGTGGNNCTTGATCGTCATAATCCAGGCCGAGGTTGGTAAACAGGCTCGCGGGTGTAACCGCCGCGCTCGGGAGGGTGATCGCCAAGGTTCCATGACCGATTGCCGGAGAGGTCGACTTGATGTGATAATCTCCGTAGAGAGCATCTGCGGAATTCATCAGTCCAATCGGGGTAAGGTAGACGTTCACAAAGTTTCCAAACGCGCTGCCCTTCGACGAGGCCTGGTAGACATTGAAATAGGATTTGACGAACAGGGGATCGGTGCCGAAGAAATTGCTTGCCACCGGCACATTCCCCAGGTTGGCGGTCACGATCGAATTATGAGTGTTCGTAAAAGAAGCAGTCGCTGACCCGCCATAGATGGCAAGGTCCCAAATGCTCGAGAACACCACCGCGCCAAAATTAGCATTTGCAGCCGCATTCCAATAGTACGACTGGTTCTGCCAAATAATGTCGTTGTAGAGATACGGATTGGTATACGTCTTCAGGCTTGCCGGAAGTGATGCATTCCCAACAGGATTGGTGGTGGCCGTAATGCTCGACAAGACACTGGTAAGGGCTGAGCTGTAATAGTAGGCAGCAATGCCCCCCACCCTCGGAGTGGAATTCGCAAGCCCACCAATCGCTTCTCCCGGAGGCGGACAGACCTGACCCAAAGGATCGCCTTCCACGCAGGCCCCGCTGGTAAAGGCGCCGGAGCCGGTTGCGGTGCTGTCATTGTATGCGATGGTGTTGTTGATGACATACGCATACACCGTATCATCGAATGACAGGCCGCCGCCATGATCGCCACTG
>PMBP01000309.1 GCA_003152975.1 Phycisphaerales bacterium
GCTGGAGACGGCACGCCGTACGCTCCGGGCGATTCCCGACCGCGCCCACAACTGCCGCCCCTCCTACCTCGCACAAATCGCCCTGAGCCTCGGCATCCCCGAAACCTTGACCCTCACGCCCGTGGGTTGCGTGCTCTCCTGGCCGGGACGGATTCACCTCTACGCCGGCGCGCCCAAGGGGATGGCGTTCTCTCACAAGTTCAAAGGACTGATGGCAGTCGGAGGGTTCGAGGTGTCGGCGGCGCATGTCGGCACCGAGATCCGCGGAGTCCGCATCAAGTCACGCGTTGGCGGCATCTGCCGGCTCAAGAGCCCCTGGCAGCCCAAACCAGTCAAGGTGGTCAAATTGACCGGCAACCGGGAGATTCCGCATTCGATGGACGCCGATACGATCGTCTTCAATACGGAAGGCGGCAATACGTACGCTCTCTTGCCGAGTTCAGAATTGGTGAAGGCAGGGAAGGCCAAGGAAGAGTAGGCGGATGGGCGAGCAGTAGGTCGGGCGGCCTGCTCCCTTGGTCTCGAAGGGATGATTGTAATCGGCAATGGCGGTCTCCCAGTCGCCTTTCTTTGTATAGGTAGTCGCTCTATACCAATATGCATTTAAGCTCTTTGCCCCCACGATCGACAGGGCCATGTCGATTAATGCCAGACTCATGCAGGACCGCTGGATATGTTAGTATATCGGCAAAGATAGTTAGAGAGAAATCATGAACAAACGATTGGGTTTTATCGCAGCGTGCTTTCTGTTGGTGGCCTGGCCGGCGGCCGGCGAAACATCTTCCGCCGAAAGAGCCGTATTGATCGTCCCCAAGATCCAAAGCCCGCCGCAGATCAACGGGGTCCTCGACGACCGGGAATGGGCGGGCGCTTCGTCATTCATTGCCTTGCTGGACGGTGACAAACCCACCGAATCCCTGGCCTATCCGCCGTCCAGTGTCCGATTCGCCTTCGACGACCAGAACCTGTACCTCGCCTTCGACGCCCACTTCCCCCGGCTGGCCAAAATCATCAAGGGCCGGGCCCGCACCGACAGCGAGCCGGAAGTTTGGCCCGACGAATCGTTCGAGTTTTACATCGCCCTCGGCAAGGACCTCTACCGCTTCGCCGGCAATGTCGCCGGCGGATTTACCGAAAGCCGGAATGCCGACAACGCCTTCAACGGCCGATGGCAGTATAAAAGCACCCTGCGAATGCAGATCGACGACAGCGAGCTGTGGCAGGGTGAGATCGCGATCCCGTTCAAGACCTTGGGGCTCGCGGCCCCGATTGACGGCCAAACCCTGAAGGTCAACTTCTGCCGCACCTGGCGGATCTTCGACCGGACTGGCACGACCTCGCTGGCCGGAGCCGCCACGTACGACAACGTGGCGAAATTCGCACGGATCACCTTTTTAAAAACCGCAGCCGTCCAGGACCTGCGGCACAGCAACCCCAATTCCGGCATCTTTAAGCAAGACCTGCGGATCGTCAGTCCGACGCCATCGCGATTCTCATACCGCATCGTCCTGACCAGTTCCAATGGCGCAACGGCCCCGGAAACCCTTTTTGAAAAGACGGTCGCCGTACCTCCGAGCCAACCTGCAACCCTGACCATTGACTCGCCGATTGGCAAGAGCGATTTTGATACCCTGCAATTCACGGTTCGGGACGAAACAAACGCCCGCGTCTTAATGGCCCAGGCAATCCCCTTCAAAATCGCCGGCGATTTCCTGGCGGTCAAACCGGCATTCTCCAACCATGTAATTTGGGTGGAGCCCAAGCTGTCGCTGCTCCAAGACCGCGTCGGCACGACGGCCCAATTCGCCGTCACGCTGACCAACGCCGCCGGCAAAGTCGTGGCCGAAAAGGGCCTGACATCGGACCAGCCGGCTGCCCTCAACTTTGACCGCAAGAACCCGGCCGGAATGTACACGGCCTCGCTGCTTTCGATCCGGAGCGGAAAACGGACCGTCCACACCCAAAGAGAGTTTTACTATCCCGGAATCGGCGACTACGAAAAGCCGCAGTACGATCCGGCCACGATCCTGCCGCCGTTCACCCCGCTCAAGGCCGACGGCAAGAGCAACGCCATTTGCATCGCGATGTGGGGACGCCAGTACCGTTGGAAAAACAGCCTGCTCCCCGCCGCCATTACCTCCGGCGGAAAACAGTTGCTCAATGGCCCGGCGCAGCTTTGCGTGGATGGCCAACCCGTGCCGACCGGCGAGCTCTCGCTGACCCGCTCGTCCCCCGCGAGGTGCGAACTGGCGGGCACGGCAACCGCCGCAAAATACACCGCGTCCATGAACTCCTGGATCGAGTATGATGGTGTCCTGTGGAACACGCTGACCGTCCGTGCCCGCCGTGATCTGAAACGGATCGGACTACGCCTGGCCATGCCGGCCGAACTCGCCCCCTACCTCCACGCCGCTCGCGACGGATTCGGCGCCGGCGGGGGATATACCGGCAACACCGCCACGGACCGCGATCTGGACTTTTGTCCTTCGGTCTGGCTGGGGGACCCGGAAAAGGGCCTGGCCTGGTTCGCCGAGACCGCGGCCACCTGGCGGACAAAGAAGGACAAGCCCATCCGCGTCTTTGCCGAAAACGGCCGCATCGTCCTGGACGTCACCTTCGCCGACGCCCTGGCCGCCGGGTCGACGTTCGAAGTCGCCTTCGGCCTCATCGCCACCCCCGTCAAGCCCCTGCCGGCTAATTACCCGCTCAATACCTTCGGCAGCGGCTTTGCCCTGCACCTGAATCAAAAGCCGCCCCGCGCCCCGGTGACGCAGACGATGCTCTGCATGTCCGATGAACGATCCTCGCGAATGGGGTTCTTCGACCTGCCGCTCGCCAGCGCGGAGCACAAGGACCTGGCCGAGCTGAAGGCCACCGTCGCCCTCGCCCATCGCCATAATGCCAAGTGCATTCCCTACCTAGACCCCGTCTGCATCCCCGACGAATACCCCGTGGCCGTCGCCTTCCGTGAGGAATGGCAGATGGTGCCGCAGACGCGCCTGGACTACCAGGCCGCCGACGGCCGCAAACACGACCTGATCTGGTGCTGCCCGGCGTCGATGGCCGCCAATTATTACCTCTGGCGCATGAAAGACGTCATTCGCGAATCCGGGGTCGACGGGCTCTACTTCGATTTCGGCCTGATCCGCTATTGCAGCAATAACTTCCACGGCTGCCACGGGCGATATCCCCTGCTGGCCATGCGCGAGTTTTATCGCGGGATCGCCGACGCCCTGGTTCAGGCCGGCAAGAAAGACTACCTCATCGTCGTCCACAATTCGNNTCCAGCCTGCCCTGGGGCGTCACTTCCAGCACGTACATGCCGACCGAGGGCCTGCAGCCCCAGTTCGGCGGCGGCAAGGAACCGACCGAGCCCTACGTCTTCCGCATGGGCAAGGCGTTTCTCGCCGGTTCTCTCGTCCATAACAGCATTCCCGGCCTGGAATACGCCCACTTCGGATTATTCGATAAATTGATCCGTATCTACGACGCTTTCGGCGTGTCCGAGGCCACGTTTGTACCCTACTGGAATAACGCGGGTGCCTGGACNNAGCCACGACGACCAGGAGGTAACGGTCTCGCTCAATCCGCAAAAGCTCGGCCTGCGAAGCTTATTGTCGGCCCAGGAAATGTTCACCCAGGATGACCCGGAGTACAAGCGGCTGCTGCCGGAAACCAACCGCGTGCGCATCCCCATCACTCTGGGCGATTTCGGCGTGACCTTCAAAGGCTTGGA
>PMBP01000116.1 GCA_003152975.1 Phycisphaerales bacterium
GTGCAGGGCGGCGGCGGCAACACCTCGGTTAAGACCGAGGACGGCAACTACATGTTCATCAAGGCCAGCGGCACGGCCCTCAAAGACATGGACGGCAATCGTGGCTGGCGGCGGATGCGGCTGGAAAGCGTGCGGTCGATCATCGGGCAGAATGATTTGGCACGGCTTGACGCGGCCCGGCGCGAGCCGGAGATCACCAACCGGCTGCTGCTAGCCTGCGAGGACCATGTCAGGGACGGTTCTCGGCCATCGGTCGAGGCGCATCTGCATGCATCGCTGGACCGCTGCGTGATCCACCTGCACCCGAATGTGGTCGGGGCGTTCGTCAACGCAAAGGACGGGCGGGCCAAGCTGGACCGGCTTTTCGCCGATCCCAAGCGGCCGCCGTTGTGGGTGCCGTACATCGATCCGGGATTCATGCTGGCCCGGAGCATCGCGCGGCTGGTCGCCGAATATGAAGGCCAGTTCCGTCGCAAGCCGGCGATCCTGTTTTTGGAAAAGCACGGCCTGTTCGTTACCGCACCGTCGCCGAATGCGGCGCTGAAACTCGTCCACACAGTCATCGACCGCTGCACCAGGAAACTCGGAAAGAGCAAGCTGCCGAAGATCAAAGCGATTGACCCGCAGCAGATCGATTCAGCACGGTTGTGCGTTCGCCGCGCATTCTTTGAAGCGACAGGCAAATACAGTCCGGTGTTGTTTTACCAGAGTCCGGAGATCGCCGCATTCGCGGCCGAGCGGAGCGCGGGCGCGATGCTATCATCCGGCGTGCTGACGCCGGACGAACTGGTGTATGCCAACGGCCCGGCGATGTGGGTCGAGAAATGCGATTCGGCAAAGATCGCCGGCCGTCTGCGCAAGCAAATAGATCGCGGAGATAAGCCCGCGCTGGCGTTTCTGGTCAAGGGGATCGGCCTGTTTGTCGTGGCACGGCCTAAGATTGCCGCAACGATCCGCGATGTCGTCACCGGCTCGTTCGTCATTCGCCATCACGCGGGGCGGATGGGCGGTATCTATGCCCTGACCCGGCGCGAGCAGAACTTCATCAACAACTGGGAGATGGAGACCTATCGCCGCGCATTGGCTGAGGGCAAATCCGGCGGAGACCTGACCGACCGTATCGCCGTGGTCACCGGGGCCGGAAGTGGGCTTGGCCGCAGCATCGCCATCGGCATTGCCCGCGCGGGGGCCCATGTGGCGCTGGTGGATATCGATGTCGCGGCGGCGGCCGATACCGCCGAGATGATCCAGGCCGAGCGGCCGGGCGCGGTCGTGGCTGCCTGCCACTGCAATGTCACCGACGAAGGCAGCGTGCAGGACACCTTCGCGGGGATCCTCGAGCAGCTCGGCGGCCTGGATATCCTGGTCAATGCGGCGGGCATCGCGCCGGCCTTTGCCCTGGTGGATCTGCCCGTGGAGAAATGGCGGGCGGCGCTGGAGGTGAACCTGACGGGCTATTTCCTGATGGCCAAGCACGCCGCGCGGATCCTGATCGATCAGGGCATCGGCGGCAGCATCGTCAATCTCAGCAGTAAAAGCGGCCTGGAGCCCAGCAAGAACAACACGCCCTACAATGCGACCAAGGCCGGCGAGATCCACATCGCCCGCGGCTGGGCGCTGGAACTGGGTGAGCACGGCATCCGCGTCAACTCCGTCTGCCCGGGCAATGTCTTTGAGGGTTCGAAGATCTGGAACCCGCAGTACATTCGCGTTTGCGCGAAAAAGTACGGCATCAAACCCGAAGAGGTGATCCCGTACTATGTCAACAAGACCGCGCTGCGGAAGGAGATCATGGGACAGGATGTCGCCGATTCGGTGGTCTTTCTGTGTTCGGATCGGGCGCGGCGGATCACGGGACAGACCCTGGTCGCCGATGCCGGGCAAGTCATGGTGCGCTAAACTGACCAAAATCAAACGGCCTCGTCGGAGCCAAACACCGGCGAGGTCGTTTTATTTCTATCCATTCAATATCGCTAATCGCGTCGATTGGGGTAGATCAGGCGGATCCCCTTTTCGCGGCAGACACGGTGCCAATCCTGCGAGGGCGCCGTATCGGTAACCATAAAATCCAGCTCGTCAACATCGGCTATTTTGTACAAGGCCGGATTGTCGAACTTACTGCGATCACCGACGAAGACCACCTTGGCCGCTTGCCGCAGGACCATCCGTGTGAAGGTCACCGTCGCGACATCGGCGCCGCTGATGCCGCTTTCGATGCTGATGTCGTCGGCGCTGGTGAAGGCCTTGAATCCGCCGAGCTGCGAGATCGTGGCCTCGGCCGCCGGGCCGAGCATATCCATTCGCTCATGGCGATACATCCCGCCGGTAATGATGATTTTATGCTTGACTTGTTCGTGCAGACGGCTCATCAGGTGCAGCGAGTTGACAATCACCGTCAGGTCGTTGTACTTGGCCAGATGCGGGACAATTTCGTAGCAGGTTGAGCCGGCCTCCAGATAGATCACATCGCCATCACTGATCAACCGGCTGGCCAGCTCGCCAATGATCCGCTTGGCCTGCTGGTTCAGAGTATGGCGAAACCGGACGGAGATATTGATCTCGGGCAGATTCGGTAGCACCGCCCCGCCGTAGGTCTTTTTGACCAGATTCTGCTTTTGGAGCCAAGACAGGTCCCTCCGAACGGTAACCTCTGTCACTTCAAAGACTTGCGCGACTTCAGTAACGGTTACCCGGCCGGAACTTTTGAGCTTGTCCAGGATATAATTATGCCGTTTTTCCGCTAACAGTCCCATAATACCATGCTTTCCAGAACGAATCCATTCTTCGTGCTTCCCTTGTGACCTGTGGAATCATACACCAGCGAAATCAAAATGCAAGAGAATTTTGTTCGTTTATTTTCGATTTCGTTCTTTTTTATTCACAACTTGCCAAAATAACATTGTTTTTGTTTGCTTTGATTTCAATAAGACATTAAGATACCTTCCGGTATCGATTTGTTTCTGAACCAACAATACCCTAACCAGGAGATGTGGCCGTGTCGTTCAAGATCGAGGATACTCGCAAGAAGGCCGTCCCGAAAATCGGGGCGCTGATCAAAAAGGGAACTCTGACCGCCGTCCAGGTCAAAGACTGGCTGCGGACGATGTGGGAGATTCGCTACTTCGAAGACCGGGTTTACGACCTGCTGGGACAGAATATTATCAAGGGCGCTTCGCATCTTTACGCGGGGCAGGAAGCCGTCGCCGTCGGTTCGATTGCGGCCATCGAGATCGGCGATGTGATCGGCTCGACCCACCGCGGTCACGGGCATTGCGGCGCGATCGGCAACAAATATGCCCAGGGCGAACAGGCCCGCCAGGACCACTGGAACCGGATGATGGCCGAGCTGATGGGCAAGGAGACCGGCTACTGCAACGGACGCGGCGGTTCGATGCACATCGCCGATGTCAAGAACGGGTGCCTGGGCTCGACGGGAATCGTCGGAGGCAACATTCCGACGGCCGTCGGTGCGGCGCTGGCCGAGAAGCATAAAAAGACCGGAAAAGTCGTCTTATCGTTCTTCGGTGATGGCTCAACGAACACCGGATCGTTCCACGAGTCGATGAACATGGCCTCGGTGATGAAGGTCCCGATGGTCGCCATCGTCGAGAACAACCTATACGGCATGAGCGTGCCGTTCTTCGGGCGATCGATCGAGTCGGCCGGATGCGCAGCCAATATCGAAGATGTCGCCGAACGCGCGGCCGCCTACGGCATTCCGGCCAAGATCGTTGACGGGATGGATGTCATCGCCGTCTTTCTGGCCGTCCAGGAGGCCGTCGCATACGCTCGCGAAAAGTGCCTGATGTCCATGGTCGAGACCAAGTGCTATCGCTGGTACGGCCACAGCCGCAGCGACCCGCGCGAATACCGATCCAAAGAGGAAGAAAAGCAATGGAAGCAGCAGGACCCGATCACGGTCCTGTCCAACAAGCTGCTCGAAGAGAAACTGGCGACCGCCGAAGAGCTGGAAGCCATTCGCCTGCAGGGCCTCAAGGCCATCGATACCGCAACGGACTTTGCGACTAACAGCCCCTGGCCCGATCCGAAACAACTGGCCAAGGATGTGTATGTCGAGGAATCGTATCCCGCCGACACGATCGCCAAAGACCGCGAGCAGGGGGCCAAATCCATCCGGGCGACCGAGACCTATGAAAAACTGATGAAGACGCTCGATGGCAAAACGAAAAAGGAAATCGGCGAGAAGGCCCGCGAGAAGATCAAGGCCGAGTTCGGCATGGATGTCGTGGCGATCAAGGATGCGCTGATCGCCGCGCAGGCCGAAGAGATGCGCCGCGATCCGAATGTTATCATCGAGGGCGAGGATGTCGGCATTTACGGTGGCGCCTACAGCGCCACCAAGGGCCTGCTCGCCGAGTTCGGCAAGGACCGCGTGATCGACACGGCAATCTCCGAGGCCGCGATCACCGGTTGTGCCGTAGGAGCGGCGATCCGCGGGATCCGTCCCATTGCCGAGATCATGTATGTCGATTTCATCACCATCTCACTGGACCAGCTTATGCACAACGGTGCGTTTAACCGCTACATGTTCGGCGGCCACGCGAAGGTGCCGATGGTCCTGCGAACCGAGGGCGGCGTGGGCCGATGCATCGCCGCACACCACAGCAAGAGCTTAGAGCCATGGCTGGTGAATGTTCCGGGGCTGTTCGTCGTGATGCCTTCGACTCCATACGACGCCAAGGGGCTCCTCAAGGCCGCAATCCGCAGCGACAACCCCGTGGTCTATATCGAGCACAAGGCCACCTATGGCCAGATGGGCGCGCTGCCGATGGACGAGTACATCATCCCGCTGGGCGTGGCCGACATCAAGCGGCCCGGCAAGGATGTGACCATCGTCAGCTACAGCCGGCAAGTGATGTTCTGCCTGGCCGCGGCCAAGGAACTGGCCGACAAGCACGGCATCGATTGCGAGGTCATCGACCTTCGGACGCTAAAGCCCATGGATGTCAAGTCCGTGGCCGAATCCGTCCGCAAGACGGGCCGGTTGGTAACCGTATGCGAGAGCTTCTGCATGTGCGGGATGGGGCCGGAAATCGTTCGCCGCGTGATCGAGTATCCCTTCGAGAACGGCCGGACGGGCTTCGATTATCTCGATGCGGCGCCGCTCAACCTGGCCGCGGCGGATGTACCGCCGCCGATGAGCGAGCCGCTGGAAAATGCCAGTATCCCCACGCCGGACAAGATCGTAGCGGCTGTGCAGAAACTGGTCCGCAAGTAATCCGACCTTCGACGAACGGAGAATAACGCCGATGGCGAAAGATATACGAATGCCCAAGCTGGGGCAGACCATGGAAGAAGGAACGATCGTCACGACGCTGGTCAAGGTCGGCGATACGGTGAAAAAGGGCGACATCATCTTCGAGGTTGAGACTGACAAGGCCACGATGGAGGTCGATTGCCCGGCCGAGGGCATCGTCAAAGCGATCCTGGTCGAGGTCGGCCAGACCCTGCCGATCAATGCGCCGATCCTCGTGCTAGGCGACAAAGACGAGACCGTGCCGCTAAGTTATATCGACGCTCTTCTCGGCGGCGCAATTGCGCCGGCTCCAGCCCCGGTGGTATCCGCTCCTATTGTACCCGCCGCGGTACAGCCGAGCGCCCCAACAGCAGCAGCGGCTCCTGCCGCAAGCGGTCCGGTCGGGATTCCCGCCAGCGTTAAAGTGCTTCGCCTGCAGAAGCTCGGCCAGACGATGGAAGAGGGAACCGTCGTCACCGTTCTGATCAAGGCCGGCGACACGATCAAGAAGGGTGATGTGATCTTCGAGATCGAGACCGACAAGGCCACGATGGAGATGGATTCGCCTTCCGACGGCGTGGTCCGCGCGCTCTTCGCCGAGGCGGGCCAGACGCTGGCCGTCAATTCGCCCATGGTAGTCCTGACCGACAAGGTCGATACCCTCCTTCCACAGGCCGTGATCGATGCGATCCGCTCCGGCGGCGCCGTTGCTGATGCCCCGAAGGCCGCAACTGTGGCGCCTGTTGCCGCAGCCACCCCTGTTCCGACAGCTCCGCAGCCCAAGGCGTCCGAACCGGTTCCGTTGGCCACCGGAAAGGTCTTTGCCACGCCGCGAGCGAAAATGGTCGCACAGGAATTGGGCATCGATATCCACCGTGTCGCGATGGCTCCCGGTGCCGCTCGACTGACCGAGGCCGATATTCGCAAGGCCGAGGCGCAACCCCAGGCCACGGCCGCTGCGCCCCAGCCGACCCACGCCCTCGGGCAAAAGGTGGCCGTCAACCGGCTCCAGCGCATCGTCGCCGAAAAGATGCTTCACAGCAAACGCGAGATCCCCTGTTTCTATCTGAATATCCGGGCCGATATGACCGAGCTGGTCAAGCTCCGCGAGAAGCTCAACAAATCGTCGCCCGTTAAGATCTCCTTTAATGATTTCATCACCAAGGCCGTGACGATGGGCCTCAAACATTATCCGATCATGACCGGCCAGCTTGCTGGCGATTACATCCAACTGGCCAACTCGATCGACATCGGCCTGGCCATCTCCACGCCGCAGGGCCTGGTCGCACCGATTGTCCGCGACGCGTTCAATAAGACGCTCGCCGAGATCGCAACCTATAGCCAGGGCCTAATCGAACGGGCCCGCTCCGAAAAGCTCACGCTCGACGACCTGACCGGCGGCTGCATCACCGTCAGCAACCTCGGCGGATTCGGGATCGACTCGTTTATCCCGATCGTCGTGCCCGGCCAGTGCAGCATCCTCGGCGTGGGACGGATCGTGGAGACCTGCATTCCGATGGATGGCAACATCCTGATCCGTAAGATGATGAACCTGAACCTATCGGTCGACCACAAGGTGGCCAACGGCGCCGACGCCGCTCAGTTCCTCGATTTCATCAAGAAGACACTCGAACACACCGGCAACTTCGCGTAAGATAGTCGTTCATACTGGATACGATGCAATCCTCTATCCGGATTCGAGGGAGTCGTTCGTGGTTGGATGGTTTTACAGACTGGGCAAATCGCTGGGCCCGAAGGTTCGTCGGGGCCTGTGGATGTCGCAGAGCGTACTCGGCAGCGAGTCCGACCTGATCGCCGCAGAAAACGCCGCAGGCATCGATCTGGCCGAGGAAGTCCGCCGCCAGGCCCCGCTGGACCCCGATCCGCAGGCAGACGCCTTTGTCCAGTCGATCGGCTCGTCGCTGGTTTCGTTCGTCGCCGACACGCGGCGGCGATTCGCATTCGCGGTCCTGGCCTCCGAAGAACCCAACGCTTTCGCACTGCCGGGAGGATTTGTCTTCATCACCCGCGGGATACTCGAACTGTGCCGGTGGGACCGCAACGAGGCCGCGATCATCCTGGCCCACGAGATGGCCCATGTGATCCGCAAGCACCCGATGGAACGCGTCATGGAATCGTCGGCCCTGTCGGCGGCCACGCGGGCGATGCCCGTTCGCGGCGCGCTGGGGGGATGGCTGAAGACGGCGGGCCTGGCCGTCATCGAGAAGGCCTACTCGCAGGAACGCGAACTGGACGCCGACGCCCTGGGCCTGAAGCTGGCGTGTGCTGCGGGCTTTGACGGCCGGGCGGGCGAACGGCTGATGTTTCGCCTGGCCGCGATCCGGCAGGCCCGCAACCTGCCTCTGGGCGAATACTTCGACACCCACCCGCCCTTCGAACGGCGGATCTACGAGCTGCGGCGATTGCTGGACAAGCAACGAAAGCCGTGTCCGGACAATGCGGAAAAGCCCGGCACCGCTTAACTCATTTCAATTTTATTGTGCCTCGTATATCTTGATATCGTCGCGCCGCTGGGGCGGATTGACCTGAAGATCCTGGATCTTTCCCCCGCGTACGGAACCTTGAATGACAGTCATATTCGGGGCGTGAAGTTTGAAATCCACATCCCATTGCTTGGGCCAGGCGGGTAACAAATAGATCTTCTTGCCATCGGTCTGCATCAACATCGACTGGGCCGCCTTCATCAGGATGCCACCGTGATCCTGATCGGGAACCCAGTCGAAGTTCGGTCCCCAGAAGGCGGGAAACCGCGAATTAGCGTCCTTGCTCCGCGCTCGCTGGCTCAGATATTCGCGGGCCTCTTTGGCCATGCCCAAGTATGCATAGAAAATATCATCCTGCCGCCAGCCCATGCTCCCGCGGTCGGTCCGCTGGTTGATGGCTTCGATCGCCCATTCGGGATTGGGCTTGTCGATGGCAAACAGGCGAAACGGAAATACAGCATACAGTTCCGGATTTTCAATGTTGGCCTTGTTGGCAAATTTTTCCGCCGGAGCCAGGAATTTCTTCCCACCAACTTCGCGGGTCGGCAGCGGCGGCATCTTGTCGCGCACTCGTTTCCAAAGTTGTCGTTGTTCGGCGGTCCCGATGGATTCGGGCAAGGACAGCAGGCGGTCCGTCACGGCGGTCAATCCCGCGATATCCGTCGCCGGGTTGGTACAATCCCACCAGGTCTCCAGGGCTTGAGCGGGGTGAATGATGATCTTGCCGTTGGCGTCTGTCTTGTAGTACTGATCGTAGAAGGTCAGGATTTCCTGTGCAAACGGCAGTACCGCCTTTTGGAGGAAATCATATTCCAGCCGGTACTCGAAATAATCGAGCATCATATAGACCAGCTCGTAGCCGCTGGTGAATTCCCAGCGATGATAGCCCGACTCGTTGATCCCCGCGGGAAGATCGGCCGGCCGCTTGAAACCGTAGCAGTCATTGAAAGCGTGACCCCAGAAATACTCGCATTCGTTGAGGAACGCCCCGCCGGTCTTGAGATGATGCTGGTTCCTGTATTTGCCGATCGCCAGATGGTCGCCCGAATACATCGCAAACAGCGGCGCGAACATCTCGAAGTCGCCGGTGGCACACAGACTGATATACGGCAGCCGGGTGTTTTGCCACCAGTATCCCGAACCCCATCGCCTCCAGTCGGGATCGCCCTTCCAGCCGTTGGCAAATGGAACGGTAAACAGCGTTCCGTTGAATTTGATCGGCATCGTCCCGCGTCCCGCGCAGGCGGTGATCCATCGCTGGAGGATATAGCCCCGCGTGATTGCCCGCGGGGCCTCTTCGGCGGAGCGGTTTTCCGCGGCGACGGGTTTGCCATTGAGATACAGATGGAAACCATCGTTCCCGGCCGTTGCGGCCACATGAACCCATTGTCCGGCCGGCAGGCAATCCTTTTGGCCCTGCGTGAAATCCCGTGTGATCAGCCGCAAGCTGTTGCCCGGCCAGGTATCCAATAGAAAGCCATTGGCCGAACCCGGGGTTGTCTTGTCGATGATTCTTCCGCCGCCCGCGGATTGCTGTTCGGGCAGAATCCACGCCTCCAGCGTCAGCCCCTTGGATGGATGAAAATCGGCCGAGCCGTCGCACGACCCCGAGGGATTGACTTTCGACACAAACGCCTTAAAGTCCTCGCCGAGCGGTTTTTCGCGCGGGACATTCATCATCTTAACGATTTCGTCGGGGCTGACAGCACGATCGATCACGCTGGCCCGGCCGATCGAGCCACGAAACTTGTTATGTCCCTCCTGATCTACGCCAATCCGGATCGGGTGCTTATTCTGCTCGAACAGATTCATCCCTTCATCTTTACCGGAGATGAAAATCCAGCTTCGACTCCAAAACTCCGACCACCACTTGACATGCCCCTGATACAACGACACACAGTTGATCTTTCCGACCTGTCCGAGTTGTCGATTCAACTCTGTCAGCCACTTGTCGGGCGTGGATGGCTGAAGCGTCAGAAGATGAACATCGAAATGATGCGCCTTGGCCGACGGGCTTTGCAGCGTGATGTCGCTTGTGCGTCTGGCCTTTGGATTGACAATCACTCCGCCGAAAATACGATGGGACAAGGGATCGCTTCCTTTGAATCCCTCCAGACCCTGATGCTTTGCCGTAAGCGAATACCACTCGCTGTCGCCGGTGTCGTGATACCAGCCGATCCGTGAATTGTTGCCGAGGGTCTTGTCGTCGAGCAGGACATCGGGCCCACAAAAGGCCGGCTGCGGAAACTGAAAACCCGGATCGCCAAAATAGCCCGGCTCGGAATAGTCGACCCGCTTTCGCTCGGTCCGCCATCGCTCAATCGTCGCCGTCGCGGCCGTCTCCTTCTTGCCGGCAACATCCACATGAATCACCGACTCGTTGGCATCCACCCAAAGCCGGACGCTGACCTGCTGGTCGCCTTCGTCAAGCGCAAAGTCGATCGTCCCCGATTTGAGATCGAGTGTCTGACGGAATGCCTTTCCGGTCTTGACCGGATTGGGGTCCAGCGCGATCCGCACCTTACCAACCTTGACCAGCCGCCCGGCCTCATCCCAGGCGTCTGTGCGGGCGATGAAGAATTGCAGGTCGCCGCCCTCCTGCCACCAGACATTCAGCGCCGTCTGGCCGTTGCCGATGGGCATGGTACCATTGACATCCTTGCTGGGGCTGTCCCAGACGACATTGTACGCGTCAAGTTGATCGATCATCGACGCGCCCTGTGCCGCCGCCACGGTACCGATCAACACGACCAGACTTGCTATCCATCCGCTCTTCATATCCGCTCCCTTCCTTCAACGGTTGATTTCATTGTGATGCATCTGCCACCATGATACAATCCCCCCGTCTGAATTCCAACAAAGGAGTTACCGATGAAATCCAGAGGATTGTTGCTGACGCTCGTTATCCTGATCATCACCCTGCCCCTGTCGGCCGCATCAGATTCGGCCGTCATCGAACTGGGGTCGCGGCGTGAGTTGTTCGTCGATCGCCACCTTATCGACACGCTCGACAATGCCAATCTGATCCTCCATCACCCCGTTTTGGCCCCCCTTTCGGCAACACAGCCGAACGGGGGTTATGTCACCATCCTGCTCGACGCCGGACAATACCGCATGTACTACCGATCCGAGATCCCCGGTTACAACGGACAGCGGATCGACGGCAATCCCGGCGAGATCACCTGCTACGCCGAGAGCCCAAACGGAATCGACTGGACGCTGCCAAACCTGGGTCTGCACGAAGTCGGCGGATCGAAGTCCAACAATGCCATCCTTGTCGGGGCCAGTCCATTCAGTCACAACTTTACGCCGTGGATCGACACCCGCCCCGGCTGCCCCGCCGACGAGAAATACAAGGCGCTGGCCGGCACGCACAAGGGCGGCGGGTTGTTCGCCTTTGTCTCCTCCGATGGCATCCACTGGACGCGGCCCTCCGACAAGCCCCTGATCACTTCCGAGGCCTTGGCCTTCGATTCGCAGAATGTCGCCTTCTGGTCCGAGACCGAAAATCAGTATGTCTGCTTTTTCCGCTCGTGGCAGACGCCGCACGGCGAACTGCGGACGATCAGCCGAACAACCTCGCCGGATTTTGTCCGCTGGTCGAAGGCCGTACCCATGAATCCCAACTTAGCCGGCGAACATCTCTACACCAGCGGAACCCACCCGTATTTTCGCGCGCCACATCTTTTAATCGCGCCGGCGACGCGATTCGTGCCCGACCGCAACAGCTCCACCGAGATCGTGCTGATGACCAGCCGCGGCGGCGATCGCTTCGACCGGATCTTTCTGGAAACCTTTATCCGCCCTGGCCTGGACCCGAAACGCTGGCAAAACCGCGCCAACTATGTCGCCTGGCACATTGTCCCCACCTCGCCGCAGGAAATGTCGATGTACATCGAGAATCTTCGATACACGCTTCGAACCGACGGTTTTGTCTCCATTAATGCCGGATACGACGGCGGACGATTGATCACAAAATCCCTATCGTTCGCCGGTTCGCAACTATGGCTCAACTTCTCCACCAGCGCTTCGGGTTCGATCCGGATTGAAATTCGGACGCCCGATGGAAAACCCGTGGAAGGTTTTGCACTGAAGGATTGCCCGCCGATCGTCGGCGATGCGATCGATCAACAGGTTCGATGGAAGGATAACGCGAATGTGTCGGCACTGGCCGGAAAACCCATTCGCCTGGTCTTTGAACTCAAAGACGCCGACCTGTTCAGTATTCAGTTTCGATGACCGAGTCATTCGAACAATCGAATCATTCGTGCCGCAGGGCGATGATCGGATCGACCTGGGCCGCCCGCGCGGCCGGATACAAGCCGAACACGATGCCCACCGTGATGCTGATCCCCACGCTAAGGATCACGCTATCCAGCGTGACAACCGTCGGCATCCCGGCAAACAGCGTGATCATCCACGGGATGAACAGGCCCAGCCCGATCCC
>PMBP01000308.1 GCA_003152975.1 Phycisphaerales bacterium
TTGAAGCGTATCCCGTATCGAGGCGATGGGAAGACCGGGATGGGGGGGAAATCTCAATCTTGCCGTTTCAAGGACACCATTACCCGGATTGGAAGCAGGTTCCGCGTGCAGGATCGAAGCTTGAGGAGATAGGCCGATCCAAAATCTTGACTGGACGAAAATATCCGTGGCAATCGGTCTGGATATGAATAATATCGCGATATACAGGTATCGCATGGTCAGGGCTCCCAAGGATTTCTGTCCGATTCGGCGAACTCCGGATGGCATTGTACCGGAACGGTAAGGGCGAATCAAGAAACCGTTTTTCGCTTTTTCCGAACCTGAAACGGCGAGAAATCGTTTGGAATGGGGCTTGAAAAAAACCTGTGGCAGAGGTACTCTGGATGCGATGATACAGACGAGCGAAAGGAAACCTGATGAGTCAGTTCGATACAACCGCCCTCGATACGGCCGTTCGGCGAATCGTGGAGCAGTTCCATCCGCAGCGGATCATCTTGTTCGGGTCCCGCGCCACGGGGCAATCCGGCCCCGACAGCGACGCGGATTTGCTGGTGGTGATGCCGGTGGCCGGATCGAAGCGCAAGGCCGCCGTCCAGATCGATCTGGCCCTGACAGGGATCGACCTGCCGATCGATATTCTGGTCGTGACGCCGGAGGATCTTGAGGGGCAGCGGGAGTGCGTCGGATCGATCATCGGGACCGCTCTGCGGGAAGGAAAGGTCGTGTATGAACAGGCCGCCTGAGCCGAACCGGGAGATCCGGGGGTGGGTGGAAAAGGCCGAACACGACTGGCGGGCCGCCGTTCATTCGATGGAATTGGCCGCCGAAGGCCTGACGGATATCGTCTGTTATCACTGCCAGCAATGTGCTGAAAAATATCTGAAAGCCCTCCTAATCGCGGCGGGACATGAATTCCCGAAAACCCACGATCTCCGATTGCTCCTGGACAAGGTCGAAGAGGAGTATGATCTCGGGATCGGCCGGGAACAGGTGATTCCGCTGAACCGATATCTTGTGGAGGGCCGGTATCCGGGGGACTGGGAACTGATCACCGTTGCAGAGGCCGAACAGGCCATTGAGATGGCCGGCGGCGTTCGGACGGTGGCAAGGGCATTGCTTCATCTGTAATGGATCCTTCTTACAGGTTGTTTGACCATACATGGATCTGACAGGCGATCCGAAGGTGCGGGAGATTGTGTCCCGGCTGGCGGAGGCCGGGCCCGGTGGGGGCCCGGTCAAAGTCGATGGGACCTGGGGATCCTATGCGCGCCTGCTGGCCGGGCACATCCGGCGGCAGTTGGGGCGGCCGATCCTGTACATCACGGCGCACCTCGACGATGCGGACAATGCGGCCGACGACCTGCAGGGGTTTGCGGCGGACGCGCGGGTGAGCGTGTTTCCGGTGCGGGAGGATGCCACGGCAGACGAGGCGGCGGCGGGCGACGAGATCGCGGCCGAGCGGGTTCGGATCGCGCTGCAGCTTTCGCAGGCCGGGGGGGAGGCGGGCGACTGGATCGTCTGCGCGGGAATCCAGGCGATCGTGCAGCCGGTCAGCGATCCGCAGCAGTTGGCGCGGCGTGGGCTGGCGCTGGCGGCGGGCAAGACCATCGATCCGTTGCAGGTGGTCGAGTGGCTGACGGACGGGGGCTTTGAGCGGGTCGATCAGGTGGACTTACCCGGGCAGTTCGCTGGGCGGGGGGGGATTGTGGATATCTATGCGGCTGTGATGCAGGCCGATGGTGCCGGTTCGCGCGGGGGGCCGCAGCCGATCCGCGTGGAGTTTTTCGGCGACACCGTCGAGAGCATCCGGCGGATCGATCTGGATACGCAGCGGTCGCACGAGCCGCTGGAACGGGTGTGCGTTTATGCCATCGGGGGCGGCAAGCCTGAAAATGGGAGTTCAGGGGATACAAAGTCCCTGATTGATCTGGCACCGGCCGAGACGATCGTTCTGCTGGAGGAGCCGCTGGAGATCGAGGAGGTGGCCGGTGTGTTTCTCGATCGGCTGGACGATCCGCAGGGGATGTTCAACTTCGGGCAGGCGTACCAGGCGGCGGGGCGGCTGACGCAGCTGGAGATTTCCCGGTTTGCGTCCGGGGACGCGACGCAGTCGATCCGCGTGGATGTCGGCAGCGTGCAGCCCTTTGAGCACAAGGCCGGGGCGATCTGGAAGGATTCGCGGGAGGCGCTGGAGCACTTGCTGGCGCTGAAGGACCAGACGATCGACCTGTACTGCGAGAACGCCGCGCAGGTCCAGCGGGTCGGCGAGATCCTGCGGGAGATTCGGGGCGGGGCGCCGGAGCACCTGCGGCTGCCGATCGGGTTTGTGCATCGGGGGTTCGTCGTCAACGCGATCGGCTGGATGGTGATCAGCCATCACGAAATTTTCGGACAATCGACGGTGCGGCGGCGGATCCGGTCGCTGCAGGGGGTGTCGGTTCTGCACAGTCTGCTGGACCTTCAGAAGGGCGACATCGTCGTGCATATCCACTACGGCATCGGCAAGTTTCTGGGCATCCGCACGATCGAAAAGGACGAGCAGGTCCAGGAGTATTTAACGATCGAGTTTGCCGACAAGGTGCTGATCCATGTGCCGGCCGGCAGCGTGCATCTGGTGCAAAAGTACATCGGCACGATGGTGCGGCGGCCGCCGCTGAGCCGCATCGGCTCCAAGAAATGGCAGCAGCAAAAGCAGCGGGTCGCGCAGGGCGTGCGGGAACTGGCCGAGGAGCTGCTGGAGATCCAGGCCAGGCGGATGGAGCTTGGCGGGACGGCCTTCGGGCCCGACACCGTGTGGCAAAAGGAGTTCGAGGAATCGTTCGCCTACGAGGAAACGACCGACCAACTGACGGCGATCGAGCAGATCAAAGGCGACCTGATGCGGCCGTCGCCGATGGACCGGCTACTGTGCGGCGATGTTGGCTACGGCAAGACCGAGCTGGCGATGCGGGCGGCGTTCAAGGCGGCCGAGGGAGGCAAGCAGGTGGCGATCCTGGTCCCGACGACGGTGCTGTGCGTGCAGCACGGGCGGACCTTTCGCGAGCGGTTCGCAGAGTTTCCGCTGACGGTCGAGGTGCTCAATCGCTTTGTGACCGCACGGGAGGCCGGCGAGATTCTGCGGCGAACCCGCGAGGGCAAGGTCGATATCCTCATCGGCACGCACCGGATACTTAGCGACGATGTCGAATTCAAGGATTTAGGGCTATTGATTATCGACGAAGAGCAGCGGTTCNNCGGTTCGGCGTCGAGCACAAGGAGCGGCTCAAACGCTACCGCGTCAATGTCGATGTTCTGACGATGACGGCCACGCCGATCCCGCGGACGCTGCACCTGTCGATGCTGGGGCTGCGGGATATCAGTTCGCTGGCGACGCCGCCGCTGGACCGACGGAGCATCGTGACCAGGGTCTGCCGCTACGACCCGGAGATGATCCGCAAGGCGATCCGTTTTGAGCTGGCCCGCGAAGGGCAGGTGTTCTTCGTGCACAACCGTGTGCAGAGCATCGAACGGGCGGCGGCGGAAATCCAGGAGATCGTCGGCGACAATTCGGTGCGGATCGTCATCGGGCACGGGCAGATGCACAAGAGCGACTTGGAAAACGCGATGATCGAATTCGTCACGGGGCAGGCGCAGATTCTGGTGTGCTCGACAATTATCGAGTCGGGGCTGGACATTCCCAACGCCAACACGATGATTATCCACGACGCCGACCGGTTCGGGCTGGCGCAGCTCCACCAGCTCCGCGGGCGGGTGGGGCGGTACAAGCACCGGGCGTTTGCGTACATGCTGCTGCCGAAGAATCGCACGATCCACCCGATCGCGGCCAAGCGGCTCAAGGCGATCGAGGAGTATTCGCAGCTCGGGGCCGGGTTCCGGATCGCGCTGCGGGATCTGGAGATTCGCGGGGCGGGCAACATCCTGGGGCCCGAGCAGAGCGGGAACATCCATACCGTCGGGTACGAGCTGTATTGTCAATTGCTGCAGGAGACGGTCCAGCGGCTGCGGAAGGAGCCGGTGCTGACGCCGCCGGCCGCGTCGATCGATCTGGGTTTTGCGGTGCACATCCCGCGGAAATACATCGCCTCGGACCGCCAGCGGCTGGATGTCTATCGGCGGGCTGGGCTGGCGACGACGGCCGAGGACCTGCGGCGGATTGCCGAGGAACTTAAGGACCTGTTCGGCCCACCGCCGGAGGCGGTGCGGATGCTGCTGGAGATCGCCGAGCTGCGGCTGGCGGCCGACAAAAAGCAGATCAAGACCATCACGGCCATGCCGCCGGACCTGATCTTCGTGTTCGAAGCCGGGGCCTACGCCGCGGATGTCTTTGCCAACAGCCCCGGCAGTGTGCGGATCCCCGACCCGCAGACGGTCCATGTGCGGCTTGAGAAGAATTATTTCGAGCCCAAGTCGCTGCTGATGGTCCTTCGGAAAATTCTGCTGGGCAAAGGGGTTGGAGCGGGTTCCCGAAACCGGAAGAAATCGGACTGAATACCGTTTGATTTCAGGTCACATTCGAGTTACACTGATTCCGTATCATACTCCGGTTGAATTCTGTCCGTCACAAATGCGATGCCCATGCGTCCCTACGGATAGAATCCGAGGATCTGCGCGATGCTGATTCCGTATGAAGTGGATGTGCCCTTTGAGCGGACGCCATGGGTGAACTGGCTTCTGGTTGCCAGTGTTGTGGCCATGTTCGGTTTCCAGATGGCCTTGACGATCCAGCAACCGAGTAACACGCATCACGATCTGGGTCCGTTCGAACCCCTGGTCCTTCGGGAGTTCAAACTGGAACAAATGGTCGGGCACATGTGGCTTCACCTGAACATCTTTCATGTGATCGGGAATCTGATTTTCCTGTGGGTGTTCGGCAATGCCATCTGTCAGAAGATCGGCAACCTGACCTATTTTCCGATCTACCTGTTGGTGGGTTTTGCCGCGGCCGCAGCGGGTCTATTGTTCACGCCTCATCCCGAACGAGGTATGATCGGGGCCAGCGGGGCCATCAACGGCATCGTGGGGATGTACCTGATCCTGTACCCATGCAACGATATCAGCATTTTCTACCTCTTTTTCTGGGGCCGCGTGAACGGAACCTTTGAAATCTCCGGGTTTTGGATGATCCTGATGTGGCTGACATTCGATATTTGCGGGGCGATCCTGGGAGTGGGCAATGTCGGGTATTTTGCCCATCTGGGGGGATTTTTCACAGGGGCAACCCTGGCGGTGATCTTGCTCTTGCGCCGACGAGTGGTGATGGACGAGGAATTCGAAGAATCGCTGCTGGACCTGATCCGAAATACGATCCAGCCGAAACCCGAACCGCCGAGCATCAAGACCTGGATGGATGTCGAGCTGGCCAAGGAATCTCTGCAATCGGATGAGAAAAGTTCCGGCATCGCCAAGGTGGCCGTGTCTGTCTCGCTTCCCCAACACGGTAACCGAAAGCACAGGCCGTCTCTTTCCGGGGTTGATATCGCTCCGATACAAACAAACGATCCATATCCTCCGCTTCGACTTGTGGAGCCCGAACCGCTGCAACCGGCCCCGAAATTCATCCGGTATGTATGCAGTTGCGGCAAACGGTTCAAGAGCCATCCGGCCCTGGCGGGGCGGGTCGGAGAGTGTCCCCAGTGCAAGAAACAGATCGTGATTCCGGATGGGCCGATTCGTTGAGGACGGCAGGTCAGAGTTACGGTTTGAAGATGTAGGCCAGGAGTTTATAGACCAGCCGAGCGGCCAGATACACGGCCGCGTGGTTGCCGGGGGTGGGGCACAGTTCGACGACATCGAAGCCGACGATGCGGCGGCTTTGGGCGACCTTGAGCAGGAAGGCGAGCGTCTCGTACCAGCCGAGGCCGCCGGGTTCAGGCGTGCCGGTGGCGGGCATGATCGACGGGTCGAAGACATCCAGGTCGATGGTCAGGTAGACATCTTCCGTGAGCTGTTCGACGGCGGCGTCCATCCAGTCGGTGCGGCCGACGATCTGGTGGGCATAGAAGACGCGGTCGGGGGCGAGGTATTCTTTTTCGTCGATGTCCATGCTGCGGAGGCCGACCTGAACGATCGGGGCGACCTCGCGGGCGCGGGCCATCGCACAGGCGTGGTTGAGGGGGCTGTTGTGGTAGTCGGGACGGAGGTCGGCGTGGGCGTCGAGCTGGAGGATCGTCAGGTTGGGATACTTTTCGGCGTGGGCGCGGAAGGAGCCGATGCTGACGGAGTGTTCACCGCCGAGCAGGACGACGAACTTGTCCGAGGCCAGGTGCGATTGGACACGGTGGTGGACGGCCTCGACCATCGCGGCTGGATTGGATAGCGAGTCGATCGGGCGGTCGGTGTGGATGCCGATGCGATAGGGTTCCCAGCCGGTTTCGATGTCGTACCACTCGAAGTTGATGGAGGATTTGACGATTGCGGCCGGGCCTTTGTCGGCGCCGCGGATCCAGGTGCTGGTCTGGTCGAAGGGGACCGGCAGCACGATCACGCGTGATGTTTCAAATCCCGTGAAGACATCAGGAAAGAAACCAAAATTCCACTCTGTGGAAGCCATTACTCGAAGATGAATACGGCCAGTGCGACCGTCGTGGTCCACAAGTCCTTTTGGCCGCGGGCGGTCTGGGTCATGTTGGTCGTGCGGATGAACAGGCCGCTGGATTTGTAGGCCTGTTCCTTTTCCGACCAGGCCTTGTCGGGATCGACTTCGAAGCCCAGCGTGGTTCCCAACATGCTGGCGGCCAGGTCTTCGGACATATCGGCGGCCTGCTGGGTCTTCATTCCGTAGTCGTGGACTTCGCTGAGGTAGCCCCACTTGCTGGAGTCGCGCGGGACGGCCACGCCAATGGACGAGGCGATGAGGCGGCCATGCTCGTTGGTCTCCGAGCGGGCCAGCACGCAGAAAGTGATCGCCCCGGGCGAGAGCATCTGCACGCCCTCCTGACGGGGGACGACTTTGCACCGGGGCGGCAGGATCGAAGACACGGTGACGAGATTCTGCTGGGCGACGCCGGCCTGGCGAAGCGACTCTTCGAACGACTTGAGCTTGTACTTGTTGCGTCCGACGCCTCGCGTCAGAAACATCTTTGTGGGAACCAGATCCAGCATTTTTTCTCCAAACAGATTCATCTCACAAGTCCCCTTCATTCTGACTCGTTTTGTGAGAACACACTACCGCACCGGGAACGACGAAACGATTCTACCCTTTTTGGCTCCCTGTACAAGAATGTTTTTCGGTAGGAAAAAAATGATTTTTCCCCGGCAACCGAGCCGAAGGGGGTCATGCATGAGGGTTGAGGATCGACCGGACGATTTCCGGGGCTACCTCGTGGGCGTACTGGCCGGAGCGGACCAGGGGTTTGCCGATCTTTTCGAGCAAGACAAACCGGGGCCAGCCGCCAACGGTCTTTTTGTCACGGGTCAGGAGATCCATGAACGAATCGGTCGATAGGTCGGTGGGGATGACCAGCGGGACGGACAGGCGGCACAGCAGGGCGCAGACCCGCTCGATGCGGTCGGCGTCGGCCAGGCCCATTTGCTTTTCGATTTGCAGGGCGGCGGCGATGCCGATGGCGACGGCCTCGCCATGCAGGAGGCGATAGGCCGCGGCCGACTCGACGGCGTGGCCGATGGTGTGGCCGTAGTTGAGCAGGCGGCGCTGGTTGGTCTCGGTGGGGTCCTGTTCGACGACGGCCCCCTTGATCCGGCAATTGAAGCCGGCAAGCTGCTCGAGCCGGTCGAGATCGCGGGCCAGGATGGCGTCGAGGTTGGTTTCGAGGAAGGCGAAGTAGCCGGCGTCGGCGATCAGGGCATGCTTGACGGATTCGACCAGTCCGGCGCGGAACTGGCGGTCGTCCAGCGTCCCCAGGGTCGCCACATCGATATAGACCCCCGCCGGGTGGTGGAAGGTGCCGAAGGCGTTCTTGGATTGCGAGGAATCCACGCTGGTCTTGCCGCCGATGGCCGAGTCGGCCTGGGCGACCGTGGTCGTGGGGACATGCACGACCGGCACGCCGCGTTTGAAGATCGATGCGGCAAAGCCGGCCATGTCGCCGACGGTCCCGCCTCCGAGGCCGATGACCAGCGTGTCGCGGCCCAGCGAAAGATGCTCCATCGCCTCGACGATCGCCCCAACCGTGGCCCAGGTCTTGGAGTCCTCGCCCGCCGGATCGATGACAAACCGGCCGACCGTGTCGGCGCCGATCAGCTTGTCGAGCCAGCCGGACTTCTGGAGATTGGCGTCGCTGATGACAAACGGCCGCCGCTTGGGGAACTGCTCCCGCAGCCGAGCCAACAGTCCCGACACGAAATCTCGCCCGATCACGATCGGGTAGCGTGTCGCCGGAACGAATGGAACCTGAATGTTCAATTCACTGGGTGTCATTTTGGATATATAATATATTAAAGATTTAAAATATTAATATGAGATCGCCACATGGATCGGGTATTTGGCCAGTTTTTTTCGACCGGGCAGGTCCGAAAGTTCGATCAGGAAGGTCAGGCCGGCGATGACGCCGCCGAGTTTTTCGACCAGTTCGCAAGCCGCGGCCATGGTGCCTCCGGTAGCGAGCAAATCATCTACCATCAGGATCTGCGAGCCCTTCTTCACGGCGTCGGCGTGGGCCTCGATAGTGTCGGTGCCGTATTCGAGATCGTAGGTGACCGACTGGGTTTTCCACGGCAGCTTGCCTTTCTTGCGGAGGGGAACAAAGCCGACATCGAGGGCGCGGGCGACGGCCGAGCCGAAGATAAAGCCGCGGGCCTCAACGGCGGCCACCGCGTCGATGGGTTTGCCGCGGAAGGGCTGGGCCAGCTCGTCAATGGCGGCGGCCAGGGCCCTGGCGTCGGCCAGCAGGGGGGTGATGTCGCGAAAGAGGATCCCCTCCTTGGGAAAATCGGGGATCGCGCGGATGCGGTCGCTGAGGCGAATCGTCCTTGACGACATACTGTTTTGCCCTCCTGGCACAAGAAAGTCCGTATCGGTTCAGGTCAAACCATAGTAATTGAATATTGACTAATGACTATTACTTGAAAGAGCGTTTTCTTACAGATTGGAGACTTGATAACCTCGAATCCAGAGCCAAGTCTGGGCCGAATGGTTTTCTTTTAATCGTCAATCGTCAATATTCAATAGTCAATTGTTTTATTGTTCTTCGGTCATCAGTTCGTTGAGCCGCGACAGGGCCGATCGCTGGATCTGGCGGACGCGTTCGCGGGTCAGGCCGAGCTTTTCGCCGATTTCCTTGAGCGTGAGGGACTCGCGGCCCTGGAGGCCGAACCGCAGGATCAGGACCTCGGCTTCGCGGGCGTCGATCTGCTGGAGCATGCCGATGGCCTTGACGAGTTCCTCGCCGGAGCCGAGTTCCTCTTCGGGCATCTCGCAGCGTTCGTCCTCGATGGAGTCGTTGAGGCCGGCGTTGTCGTCGAACGAGTCGCCCTGGAAGCCGGCGTTGACGACCTCGACGACATTGGCGATGGCCTGGGCCTTGCGAACGGGGACTTTCATGGCCTTGGCCATCTCCTCGACGGTCGGCACGCGGCCCAGCCGCGATTCGAGATCGGCGGAGGTATAACGCCACTGGTTGATCAGCTCGACCATATAGGTCGGGATATGGATCGGTTGAGCGTTGGAAAGGATCGATCGCTTGATGCTCTGCTTGATCCACCAGGCCGCGTAGGTGCTGAAGCGAACGCCGTGGTCGGAGTCGAAGGAATCGACGGCGCGGAGCAGGCCAAGGTTGCCCTCTTCGATCAGATCGCCGAGGGTCATGCCGCGACCGGAGAATCGCTTGGCGATGTTGACCACCAGCCGCAAGTTGGAGCTGACCAGGTGCTCGCGGGCGGCGGGGTCCTGGTCATCCTGGATCCGGCGGGCGAGGTCCTTTTCCTCTTCCCACGACAGGAGCTTGGACTCGTCGATTTCTTTGAGGTATTCCTTGATTGTCGCATCAAACGCCATAAAGTTCTCCTGCTCAGACGAGCGGATTACCGATCTGACTATTTACATTGATTTTATTGGCCCTGGCTTTGTTTTGCCAGACTCAATCCTGAATTTCTATCGGCGATTTTTGGGGATAAGCTTAACCTGTAAAGGAATTCAAGACCCATAAAAAAGGGCGGCTCCCATTTTGGGGAACCGCCCTGGAATTGCTGTCAACCGCAAGGAGCCGCTTTAGCTTTTCTGCTCCTGGTTGGCGATGGGGTTGGGAACATAGGTCGGCATCGGCATGAGGGTGCCGTCGAGGCCGCCACGACGGGGCGACGGATCCCGGGGCCGCTCGATATGAGCATGGCCCTCTTCTACCTTCTTTTGGTGGTCTTCGGCGGCCCACTGGACGCGACGGAGACTGAGGCCGATTTTGCGGGATTCGGTATCCACGCGGAGGATCTTGACTTCCAGATCCTGTCCGACATTGACGATATCCTGCGGGGACTCGATCTTATGGTCGGCCAGTTCGGAGATGTGCAGCAGGCCTTCCAGTTCGGACTCCAGTTCGACGAAGACGCCGAAGTTGGTCAGCTTGGTGACCTTGCCGCGGACGATCTGGCCGGGGATGTACTTTTCGGGGATGGCCCGCAGCCACGGATCCTCGCTGAGCTGCTTGACGCCGAGCGAGACGCGATGCTTGTCCTGATCGACTTCGAGGACGACGCACTTGACTTCCTGGCCCTTTTGCAGAATCTCGCCGGGGTGGTTGTACTTCTTGGTCCAGCTCAGGTCGGAGATGTGAACCAGGCCGTCGATGCCGGGCTCGATCTCGACGAACGCCCCGTAGTTGGTCAAACTGGTGGCCTTGGCGGTGACGACGGTTCCCGGAGGATACTTCTGCGAGGCGACGGTCCACGGGTTGGCCTCGAGCTGCTTGATGCCGAGCGAGATTTCCTGTTTTTCCTTGTTAATGTCCAGGACCATGATCTCGATCTCGTCGCCGACATTGAGAATGTCGCCGGGGTGGCCGATCCGTCGGGTCCAGCTCATCTCGCTGATGTGGACCAGGCCTTCGATGCCTTCCACGAGGCGGACGAACGCGCCGTAATTCATGATGTTGACGACCGTTCCCTTGGCCTTGGAGCCGACGGGGAATTTGGATTCGACCTGCTCCCACGGGCTGGGCTGCTTTTGCTTGAGGCCCAGTGAGATTTTTTCGTTGATGCGATCGACGCCGATGACCATGCATTCGATGTCCTGGTCGAGCTGAACGAGTTCCGACGGGTGGGAAATGCGGCCCCAGCTCAGATCGGAGATGTGCAGCAGGCCGTCGAGACCGCCCAGATCGACGAACACGCCGAAATCGGCTATGTTCTTGACGACGCCCTTGCGGATCTGGCCGACCTCGATCTCGCGGAGGAGCCGTTCCTTGCTGGCCTGGCGTTCTTCCTCGATGATCTTGCGGCGGGAGACGACGATGTTGTGGTTTTCAGTGTCGATCTTGAGGATCTTGCTTTCGATGTCCTGGCCGATGAAGCGGCTGATGTCGCCGGGCTTGCGGATATCGACCTGGGAGGCGGGCAGAAAGACCGGCACGCCGATATCGACCA
>PMBP01000134.1 GCA_003152975.1 Phycisphaerales bacterium
CAGGCTGAGATCCAGAACAGGGTACCGTCGGATTTTGTCGTGCCCGTCATTTTGGTTTTGGCGTTTCTGGTGGCGGCCGTGATTCTGCGGCGATGGATCGCGGCGCTGTCGTGTTCGGCGATGGGGACGGCGCTGATCGGGCTGGGGATGATCGCGCTATTGCTGAATAAGGGATCGGGACCGCTGACGACGGTATCCGAACGGCCCATGATGTACGGAAGTATCCTGGTCGGAATGGTTGCGGTCGGCACGCTGGTGCAGGGGTTGCTGGTCCCGCGGAAGCCAAAGCATAAGGCGTCGCCGCTGTTGACGGAGGCAATGAAATCATGATGAACGGAATAGCATTTCTGGCCATGGCGGGAACGGCCGCCACGCAGATCGTGGACAAGCAGATTGTGCCCGTCGATGAGATCTGGAAGCAGATCACGGCGCTGAGCTGGCTGCAGGCGGTGCTGGCGGTGTCGTTCGGCGTGGTCTATCAACTGTACGGATGGCGGATCTACCGGGTGCTGGTGGTGATCTGTTTCGGGCTGGTGGGGATGTTTATCGGCATTCAGCTTGGCGTGAAGATGCAAAACCCGATCTGGGGTGGGATCTTCGGGCTGGTGGTCCTGGCGGCGGCGTCGATGCCGCTGATGCGATGGTGCGTGTGTATTCTCGGCGCGGGGGCCGGCGGGCTGATGACCGGCGGGCTGTGGTACGCGTTCGGGCTGCCGCAGATCTATATCTGGTCGGGCGCGGCGGTGGGCGTGGTGGCGGGGGGGATGATCTCGTTCATCGTGCTCAAGGCGGCGGTGATGCTGTTTACCAGCATGGGCGGGACGATCATCGTGGTGACGGGAGCCCTGGGGCTGCTCCAGCAGTATCAGGTCCATGTGCTGCAGATGGCGTCCGACAAGACGGATGTGTACCAATGGGTGCACGACCTGAAGTGGTTTTTGCCGGCGGCGCTGATAGTTCCTTCGCTGCTGGGGGTTTACCTGCAGAACCGGTTCATCAAGCTGTCGAGCAAGTGGGAGTTTTGAGCGGGGATCGCTGAGCGGCGATTCGGCGGATTAGGGGTTGCAGGTTTTGCAGGGTCGGCGGCCGGGGGCGGCCTCATCGCGCGTGGCGAACTCCTGGAGATTTTCTTTGCTGATGCGGCTCAGGAACGAGCAGCCGGCACGGTGAAAGACCTTGCCGCTTTTGGTGGCAAACCACGGGCCGGCGGATTCGGTTGCGGCCTGCGGTTTTGCGGCCGGAGCGGGGGACGCCGAGGAAGCGGCGGGAGTAGCGGGGACGGGAGCAGCCAGCTCGGCCGGGGCGAATTGTCGGAGCAGAGGAGCGAGCGTCTGCGTCCAGATTTTGTAGCCCTGGGCGTTGAGGTGGAGGTTGTCCGGGAGGAAGAGTACGGGGTTGGGCGAGCCGTTTTCCTGCAGGAGGCAGGCGGCCAGATCGACGAAGTGCAGGCCGGCGTTGGTCCTGCAGAAATCGCGGATGAGCGTGTTGGCCTGCGAGGCGTTCATCCACATGGACCAGCGGAGCGGGCTGGGCTTGATCGACAAAAAGTAGATGGGCGTGTCGGCGAGTTTTTCGCGGACGCGGCGGACGAAGTCGCGGTAGTCGTCGGCGATTGCCTGCGGGCTTTTGCCGGCGGCGATGTCGTTGTCGCCGGCGTAGAAGACGATGGCCCGCGGCCGATAGGGAAACACAACCCGCGGAACAAGAGGGGTAATCTCTGCTATCTGGCTGCCGCCGAAGCCGCGGTTGATCACCGGCAGATCCGGGAAGCACTGGCGGGTTTCCCACATGCGGATCGAAGAACTTCCGACGAAGAGCACGGCGTCGGCGGGGAAGGAATTCTTGCGGTCCCACTGTTCGAAAGTCAGGATATCCTTTTCCCATTTGGTCTGCGGATCGGGGGCGGGCGTTTGCGGTTCGGCGGCCGGGCCGAGCGAAGCGGCGGCCAGAATGATCGTCAGGGTTACGATGCCGAAACCAATCGGCGCCGAAAAAATTCCGGTGGAGCGATGCGATGGATTCATCTGGATTTCCTTCCCGTAAAACCGTTAGCAACAACAAGTTAGCACAATCAATATCGGCATTATAAAAGCCATGCGGGCCGGCTGGCAAGATTTTTGGAAAATTCCCGGAAAATCCTGTTGAATCGTTTGCGGCGAAGGGTATAGTGATTTCTGTTGCTTGTGCCCCCCGCCGGAGTTTGAGGAATCTGCGGCAAGCGGCAGTTCGGCGCCGCGTGAGGGGAATCGGTAAGTTGACGTGATCGAGCATCTTTTGCGGAGGTTTTAGGATGGCGGCGGCGTGCGGCAGGAATCGAATCTTCGAGATTCGACAGGATAGGGGTTGACGGTTCGGCGAATTCTTTTAATCCCAAACGAAAAAGGTTGCGTTCTTTTTTGAATGCGGTACATTGTCTTTCAAGGTCGTGAGCACGGATGCTTGCGGCCTTTTTTATTGCGCGAAAAAGCGGCCGACGCATCCAGGGGACACACCGGCCGCGGGCTTGTTGAGCGGAAGATTATTGCGGCGGCTGGTTGGCGATCGAGATGTTATCCAGGTAGAACGCGGTCTTGTCGGTGGCGTTGCTGGTAAAGCCGAGCCAGTCGAACTTGGCGAACTTGTCGCCGGCACAAGGCAGGTCAGCGAAGCGGAGAGGGTCTTTGCCGGAAATGGTGACCGCGATGGACCAGCCGGATTTGGCCTGCGGGCCCAGGGGGCAGACGATCTCGAAGTGAACCCATTGATCGGGCGGCAAGGGGATAGAGTCCTTGCCGGGGAGTGAAAGCGCCGACTGACGGATGGCGAAATTAGGGCCGGTCTGGTAGGGAGGCGTACCGTAGTCGCGCCACTCGAAGTTGATCAGACTGGTCGGGGCGACCTTGAGGTCGAAGGAGCTGGTGCTGGTTCCGGCGGAATGGCCGACCTGATAAACCAAATGCGGATTGTAGGTTTGCTGCAGGCCGGGGGCGTCTTCGATGATCACGCCATGGGCACTGCCGCCGGCGCCGCCTTCGACGACGGCGATGCGGTCACCTTTGTTCTCGACATGGACCTCGGCTTCCTGGGGAGCGCTGCCGACGGGCGTTTGCTCGAAATCATCCTCGATCGGAATCACCGGGGGTTCCGGGGCCAACTCGAGGGCCTTGGGGGTCAAAGAGGCGGCGAATTTGATCCATTCGGTGTCGCCATAGACGCCGGCCTGGGAATAGTCGAAGGGGACAAAGCCCAGCTTCAGCGCGGGGGAGTCGGGCTTGAGGCGGTA
>PMBP01000422.1 GCA_003152975.1 Phycisphaerales bacterium
TCAATTCCAAGGGGGATTCTTTTTATGTCCGCCGGGGGGATTTTCCGATATTGGTCTTATGTTTTCGGGCCAAAGATACCCTGTCGCGAGCTGTAAGCATTGATTTGACAAGAGGTTACAGAAGAAGATTCAAAAGAGCGAAATATCGGGACGGCCGAATTCGGAAGGTCGCCCCGAGCCGCGACGAAAAGGGCGACGGCAGGGAACTGTCCGATAATTGTAATTGAGTTGTCGCCGGCAATTCGGCGGGTATAATAGAAGCCACTGTGAATAACGAATACAAACTTTCGCAAGGTAGGAGTTGGCTATGAATCGGAAAACGCGGATTGCGATGATGGTGGTTGCGGGGCTGGGCCTTGTGGTGATGGCGGGCTGCAGCTCGCAGGCCCAGATGTCCCTGAACTTCAAGGCCGGGGACGCGGGGACCTACAAGGTCACCACCGAGACGATCAAGGACTTCAAGTTCGAGCAGCCCTCGATGGAGCCGCCGAAGGTCAAGGAAGACCAGACCAAGACCCTGGCCGTGGTGACCTTCGACCAGACGATCGACGCGGTGGACGCCAAGAGCGGGGCGATCGCGACGATCACGCTGAAGGCCATCGAATACATCGTCACCGACAAGAACAGCGTCAAGTTCGATTTCAACAGCGCCCGCGAAGAGGACATGAAAAAGCCCTTCGCCCAGTTGATCGGCAAGAGCTACAAGATCACCCTGGCCAGCAACGGCAAGGTCAGCGTGCTGGACGCCGCCGAGGCCCGCAAGATTGGCGATGCCGGTTACGATGGCAAGCTGGCCCAGGCGTTTTTGGCCGACGAGCGGATCATCGAACGCCACCAGATCTTGGCGATGCCGGACGGCGCGGCGGCGACGGTCGCGACGGGCAAGGGCTGGAGCAAGGTCGTCCAGTCGCCGCCGGGATTGCTGGCGCCCAAGAACTACCAGAAGGTCTACACCCTCGAGAAGGTCGAGGGCGGCAAGGACAACCCCGTGGCCTTCGTGAAGATGGTCGGCAAGGCAAGCTCCGAGCCGGTCAAGGACGGCGCCAAGAACATGGATACGATGGGCCCCTTCGCCAAGATGTTCGATACAAATGAGGCCTACGATGGACAGCTTGTGCTGGAGACGGGCACCGGCGCCGTCCGCAAGTGTCAGGAAAAACTGGTCGTGACCTATCTGGCCTCGGAAGCCCCCGCCGATCAGAAGCCCGACAAGGGCCCCGATACGCTGACGATGCGGTTCACCTACAACTTCGACCTGACCAAGGTCAAGTAGTCCGGCTCGCCGGCAAGCCAACCGAATCGATCGGGAAGGGAAACGACATTTGAGGCATAGAATCACTATTTCGGTCCTGGGCGGCCTGATCCTGGCTCTGGCCGGTTGCCAGACGGGGCCGCGGACGACCCTGCTGGTGGATTTCCCCACCGACGGGCCCCTCAAGTACAAAATGACCAGCCAGCGCAAAGTGGAGATCCGCCTGACGGGCGACAAGCCCGAACGCGATCAGAGCCACACCGTCAACGAATCGCTGGAGCTGGTGATGGAATACCGCGCCGTCGAGTCCAACCCCTTCGGTCTGAGCACCATCGAGGGCAAGTGCGTCTCGGCCAAGGTCCAGCGCGATTCGCTTCGCGGAACCCAGCCGGCCAAGAACGCCGATGTGGCCGAGGCCCTGACCGGGCGAACCTTCCGCTTTACCATCAGCCCCACCGGACGGATAGAGGATTATTCGGATCTTGAAAAGCTGGTCAAGGAAATCGGGGCCAAGTCCTTCGTCGAGGGCGTCAAGGCGCCCACCCTCGTCAAGGATCCGGATATGCTGATGGATTTTATCGCGATCCAGTGGTACCTGTGGGATTGTGCGGCCGCGGTGAAGAATCCCTCCGGCGGCGTGCAGATCGGAAAGGACTGGAAGGCGATTCAACTGTTGCCCCTGCCGGTGCCGATCCCCGTGGCCCGGGAAACGACCTACCGATTGACGGAAACGCCGGATCCGGCCAATCCGAAAAAGGCCGTCATTGCCAGTTCCTATGCCATCAGCGATAAGGAGATTCCCCACTGGCCGACGCCCTACGAGGGCAAGTTCAATCTCAAGGGCTCCCTGTTCGCCGTGATGCGCAATTACCGCTTCAATACGATCGAGGGATCGGGCACGGCGGTGATGAATCTCGACAAGGGCCTGCTCCAAAGCGATCAGCAGCAGTGGAAGGTCGGCATCACGGCCGAGTTTCTTCTGCCGCTGGGCAACTCCCTGCCGCAGATCATCGTCGATCAGAAGATCGATATCCAGCGGATCGGCGAGTAGATCGGGCCCGCAGGCCGGGTGAGGAGAACGGCTCGCACGGAGACAAGCGCGTGAAACGAAAGAACCTGTGGGCGCCGTGGCGGATGGAGTACATCGACACCCTCAACGACGGCGGGCCGCAGGACGGCTGCTTCCTGTGCCGCTACGTTCCGCAGAAAGAGCAGGACACCAGGAACCTCGTCCTCTGGCGCGGGCGATCCACCTTCGTGCTGCTCAACCGCTTTCCGTACACCGGCGGGCACAGCATGGTGGCGCCCTACGCCCACGTGGCCGACCTGGCCAGCCTGGACGACGCGACGATGCTGGAGATGATGCACTTCCTGCGCGACGCGCAGCAGGTGCTCGCGGCCGCCCTCAAATGCGAGGGGTTCAACATCGGCGTCAACATCGGCCGCTGCGCCGGGGCGGGGCTGCCCGGCCATCTGCACCAGCACGTGGTCCCGCGGTGGGGCGGCGACACCAACTTCATGCCCGTCTT
>PMBP01000269.1 GCA_003152975.1 Phycisphaerales bacterium
GGCCCCGACGCCGCTGCCGAAGGATCTGGCGGGCAAGGTCCTGCTCAAGTGCGGCGACAAGGTCACCACCGACCACATCATGCCGGCCGGGGTACATCTCAAGCATCGGTCGAATGTCCCGGAATATTCCAAGGTGGTCTTCAACAGCTTCAACGAAGAAGGCAAGCCCACCTTTGCCCAGCGAGCAATGGAGCTGAAAAAGAAGGGGAAAATCGGGATCGTCGTGGGGGGCCTCAGCTACGGGCAGGGTTCCAGTCGCGAACATGCGGCCCTGTGCCCGATGTACCTNNATCGCCAAGAGCATCGAGCGGATCCATCGGGCCAACTTGATCAACTTTGCGATCGTGCCGCTGGAATTTGCGATCGAGGGGGACTACGATCGAATCCGGCAGGACGATGAGCTGGAGGTTCCCGCCCTGCTGGAGGCCATCCGGTCTCGCAACCAGGTCAAGGTGATCGACCGTACCAGCGGAGTTGAGTTCGAATGCAATCTGAACCTGTCGCTGCGGGACCGCGAAATCCTGCTGCATGCGGGTTTGCTGAGCTATACCCGATCCCGGGCGGGAACTGCATGACCGACCCGCGACCCGTCGTAACGATCTTCGGGACCCGCAAGGCCAAACCGGGCCAGGAGGTATTTGAAATCGCGTTTTGGTTGGGGCGGGAGTTGGCCTTGGCGGGATATTCGATCGCCAACGGCGGATATGGAGGCACGATGCTGGCCAGCGCCCAAGGCGCCCGGGAGGCCGGCGGAGAAGTGATCGGGGTGACCTGCACGGCGTTCGGACGATCAGGGCTGAATCCGTTTATCAGTCGCGAAATCCAGACCCAATCGCTCCAGGAGCGGCTGGCCCGGCTGGTCGAATTGGGCCGGGCGTTCGTGGTCCTGCCGGGCGGGACGGGAACCCTTCTGGAACTGGCCCAGGTGTGGGAACTGAAAAACAAACGCTTGGCCGGACAGGGAAAACCGATTATAATCTGGNNATCTGGCGGTCGTTCTGGGAGCCGCTGATGGAATTGATGCGGTCGGCGGACCCGGATTGCGTGGCGAGTCTCCTTCCGACGGATTCGGTGGAGGCGGTACTGAAAACTCTCGAATCGGTTCGAGCATGAAAAATGGCATGACAATCGGATTGATCGGCGTGTTGCTGCTGGGTACGGCCCTTGGCGCCCAGAGGAAAACCGCTACGCAGGAATCGCCGGAAAATGTAAAACCTTCTGGAACCGATGAGGTTCTTTCCGCTGTGGCGAAGATTGCCCGTTATATCCCGCTGCGGGACGGATTTGTCATCAATGGTAGCAACGGCGTGGTCAAACGCGTGCCGGACCAGGATCGCTGGTTTTTCATTCCCGAAACCGAGATCACCGATGGCCGGGGGACGCACTTGGCCGAGCACCCGATGGAGTTGTTGCCCTGCAGCACGCTGGAAAAAATCGGAGCGATGGGTGAGAAGGACAAGGCCGTTCTTCTGCGGCTCTGGGCCCGGGTGGTGATGTACAAGAACGAGAACTTTCTGTACCCGGTATATTTTATCCCCACCAGTCTCGTTGAAGAAGCCGCACCGCCAGCGCCGGGCAATACCAAAGTCCAGGCAGTGCCGGTTCCGGAACCCAACGAGCCGTCGATCATTCCCGAGAATATTCGCTCGCTTCTCAAGCCCAAGCAGGTGGTCAACCTGAGCAAGGTCCGCGCGATGTTGGAGGTGGAGAACGACGCTGTGCTGGCCAATCGGACAGGGTTTATCACGATTCTGCCCGGGCCGGATTTTCAGCCGGACGGATTCGGGCGGAATGTCGAGGACCTGTCGTTCCACCTGCTGCGATGCACGGGCCTGGAAGCGGTCGAATCGCAGCTTGCCTCGTCAGGACCGTCGCACCAGCGATACAAAGTGGCCGGCATCATCACCCGTTACAAGGGGCAATACTATTTGCTGCTGCAGCGGGCCACGCGGACCTACACGCACGGAAACTTCAGTCAATAACGGCATGGACCCGTCGCTCGATTCCATCCTGATTACCGCAACCGACCGGCGTTTTGCGTCGCAGATCGACCGGCTTAAGAGCTCGATGATCGAGGCCGCACGGTTTAGCTTTGTCAATCATCCCAAGGAATCGCAAGTTGTGCTGGATATCCTGCGGGATGTCACCGAGAACGGCACGGCCGCCGTGCTCCGTTATACGGCGCAGTTCGACGGCGTGAACCTGACCGAGAAACAAATGCGGATCACGGCCGCCGAGCTTCGGGCGGCACACCGATCCATTGACCGGGCGCTGCTGCGATCCATCCGAAAAGCCATCGACAATGTCCGGAGATACCAAAGCGAGATTTTCGTCGGAAACTGTCCGTCGCTGCGGGGGCATCGGGGCCTGAAGATCACGCCGATCCGCCGCGTGGGAATCTGCGTGCCGGGGGCCTCGGCTCCGTTGCCTTCGACGGTGATTATGACGGCGGTGCCGGCCCAGGTGGCGGGGGTGGAGGAAATCGCGGTCGTTTCTCCGCCGCGCTATCAACCGGCGCGCGGATTGAAGACGATCCACCCGGTGATCCTGGCCGTCTGCCGGGAACTCAAGATCGGCGAGGTCTATCGGATCGGCGGGGCGCAGGCGGTGGCGGCGATGGCTTCGACGAAAGGGCCGATCCCGAAGGTCGATAAGATCGTCGGGCCGGGCAACCGCTGGGTCCAGACGGCCAAGAAGCTTGTGCTGGGCAATACGGGCATCGACTCGATCGCCGGCCCCAGCGAGGTGCTGATCCTGGCCAACAACCAGGCCAACCCTGCGTGGGTGGCGGCGGACATGCTCAGCCAGGCCGAGCACGCCCCGGGCAGCGCGATCGTCGCGACGGATTCGCAGAAACTGGCCGAACAGGTCCTTGGATCACTGAAGGATCAAGTCCGGCAGTTGGGCCGCAGCCGCGAGACGATGGAATGCCTGATGAAGTTCAGCAAGATTGTCGTATTCAAATCGCTGGACCAAGCGATCGACTTCGCCAACGACTTCGCCTCGGAGCATTTGGAAATTCAATGTGGCGGCCGGAACCGGGAGGTCCTCAAAAAGATCCGCAACGCCGGCGCGATTTTTGTCGGGCCCTATACGCCGGTGGCGGTCGGCGACTACATCGCCGGTCCCAGCCACACGCTGCCGACGGGGACCAGCGCCAAGTTCTTCTCGGCCCTCAGCGCCAACGACTTCGTGAAATTCTCCAGCGTGATGGAGTATTCGCGAAAGGATTTGCTGGCCGACGCGGAAGACATCCTGCGGCTGGCGGGCACCGAGGGTCTTGACGCCCACGCACGAAGCGTATCAATTCGGGTGAAATAATCCGCATAGGTTCGGAAAAGAACCGAACCCATCTTACGCAAAAGGGCGGACGCCGTCCGCCCCTACACGAGTTGACGAATTAACATCCACTTCGATCCGATCCTTCGGATTCGAATCTCGGTGGCTGCCACTCATCTGAAATACCTTGGCCTTCAGTGCCGGAGTCTTACCCCAGTTTGGCTTGAATGAAGGCCATCGCCTTGTCCATGGCTTCGGGCAGTTTGGCGGGGTCTTTGCCGCCGGCCTGGGCCATCTGCGGGCGACCGCCACCGCCGCCGCCAACGATGGGGGCGACTTCCTTGACCAGATCGCCGGCCTTGAGGCCTTTGGCGACGACATCGTCGGTCATCGCGGCGATGAGCGTGACCATGTCTTCGCCTTCGCTCATGCCGAAGACGATCGCCGCCGAGCCGGCCTTTTTCTTGACGCTATCGACGGCGGCGCGGATCTGCTCGATCGGCGCGGCGCAGAGCAGGCCGACGACGACGGCCGTGTCGCCGATCTTCGGCGCGGCCTTGAGGAGGGCATCGGCTTCGGTCATCACATCCGAGCTACCCTTGCGGCCGGCGGTCTTGAGCTGCTTGGCCAGATCCTTGTTGTCTTCGAGGAGCTTAGTCACTCGCGCGGGGACCTGGGCGGCGGGGACCTTGAGCAATTCGATGAGATCATCGACGATCCGGCCGCGCTCGAGCAGATGCTCGGTCAGGGCGTGGCCGGTCAGGGCGGTGATCCGCCGGACGCCGGCCGAGACGCTCTCCTCGCGGAGGATCTTGAAGCCCTCGATCCGGCGGGTGTTATCGACATGCGTGCCGCCGCAGAATTCGCGGCTGAAGGCGTCACCCAGTCGGGATTCGTTTTCGGCGCCGATGGCGATGACGCGGACCTGGTCGCCGTACTTTTCGTTGAAGAGTGCCATCGCGCCGAGCTGTTTGGCTTTTTCGATGGGCATCACCACGGCGGTCAGGGGCAGGGCGGCGGCGATCCGCTCGCGGACCAGCATCTCGATTTTGGCGGTTTCCTCGGGCGACAGGGCCTTGGGCCAGGTGAAGTCGAAGCGCAGGTATTCCGGACCAACCAGACTGCCCTGCTGATGGACCGAATCGCCGAGGACCTTCTGCAAGGCCCACTGCAACAGGTGCGTGGCGGTGTGGTTCTTGCGGGTTTCCTGGCGGGCGGAATCGAGGGTGGCCTCGACCGACTGGCCGATCTGCAGGGCGCCGGCGGCCAGCCGCCCGCGATGAATCACGCAGTCGGCGATCTTGTCGGTGGTTTCGACTTCGAAGCGGATGGTTCGTTTGGCGTCTTCCAGTTTTCCCTTGTCGCCGGCCTGGCCGCCGGATTCGGCATAGAAGCAGGTCCGATCCAGCACGATCGAGGCCTCTTTGCCGGATTCGAGAGAACCGGAGGTGTGATATCCCTGTTCGTCGATCCAGCCGAGGACCTTCGCCTGGCAGTGGTCGGCCTGGTACTTGAGCGAGTCGTCCGTCGCGGGAAGTTCCACGCCGGACAGGGCCTCCTTGAGGGAGGTGCCCTTCTGGGCGGCGCGGGCCCGCTGGCGCTGTTGATCCATAAGCTGGTCAACGGCGGCGGTATCGACCTTCAGGCCTCGCTCGCGGGCTAAAAGCTCGGTCAAATCCAGCGGAAAGCCGAAGGTGTCGTAAAGCTGGAATGCATCCTCGCCCCGGAGTGTTTTGTCGGCGGACTTCTGGGCCTGGGCGGCGGCGACGGAGAAAATCTCCAGTCCGCGGTCGAGCGTGCGGCCGAAGGCGGCCTCCTCGGACTCGATCACCGAGGCGACAAACTCGGCGCGCTTGGCCAGTTCCGGAAACGCTTCGCCCATCTCGGCCGCCAGCGACGGGACCAGCTTGTAGAGGAACGGCTCGTGGATTTCCAGTACGCGGCCGAAGCGCGATGCCCGCCGCAGGACGCGGCGGATGACATAGCCGCGGCCCTCGTTGGAGGGGGTCACGCCGTCGGCGATGGAGAAGGACAGCGAACGGATATGGTCGGCGATGACGCGGAAGGCGTTGTCGGTGGCGTTGCCGAGCTGCGAAGTGTACCGCTTGCCGGTCAGTTCCTCGGTCTTGCGGAGGATTGGCATAAACAGGTCGGTATCGTAGTTGCTGGTCTTGCCCTGCAGGACCGAGGCGATGCGCTCCAGCCCCGCGCCGG
>PMBP01000136.1 GCA_003152975.1 Phycisphaerales bacterium
CCGGGTCAACCTGCACGCGCACACCTTCTTTTCGTACAACAGCTACGGTTATTCGCCCAGCCGGTTTGCGTGGCTGGCCAAAAGGACGGGGCTGGCGCTGGCGGGGATCGTGGACTTCGATGTATTCGACGGGATCGACGAGTTCCTTGCGGCGGCGGCGATTCTGGACCTGAAGGCCTGCGGGGGGATGGAGACGCGGGTGTTCGTGCCGGAGTTTGCCGACAAGGTGATGAACAGCCCGGGCGAGCCGGGAATTTCATACCATATGGGGGTGGGGTTCCCATCGGGCAAGCTGACGGGGAAGAACAAGACCTTTCAGAAGGGCCTTCAGGTTACGGCCCAGCAGCGAAACCGCGAGCTGACGGCCCGCGTGAACGCTTTCCTCAAGCCGGTCGAGCTGGATTACGACCGGGATGTCCTGCCGCTGACACCGGCGGGCAACGCGACCGAGCGGCACATTTGTCTGGCCTACGCACGCAAGGCCGCTGCGGTCTTCGGCGGGGGTGACGCGCTGGCCCGGTTCTGGGCCGACAAGCTGGGAGTCGATGTGGCCAAGCTCGATCTGCCGGAAGGCAAGGACCTCCTGAATACTCTCCGCAACAAGACGATGAAGCGCGGCGGGGCTGGCTATGTGCAGCCGAACGCGGGGGCCTTTCCGAAGATGGCCGAGACCAACCAGTTTGTGCTGGCCGCGGGTGGGATTCCAACGATGACCTGGCTGAATGGCCAAAGCGACGGCGAAAAGGAAATCCGCCGCCTGATCCGGATCGCGATGGACAGCGGTGTGGCGGCGATCAACATCATTCCCGACCGCAACTTTACGCCGGGCAAAAAGGACGAGCTGCTGGCCAACCTGCAGGAGGTCATCGCGATTGCATGCGAGCTGGAGCTACCGATCGTGGTGGGCACGGAGATGAACAGCCCCGGCCANNGTTTGTGCCGGTTTTTCTGATCGGGGCCCGGATCGTCTATGCCCACAGTGTTTTGCAGCGGCTGGGTAAGAAGGGCTATTGCAGCGACTGGGCAAAAAAACAATTCGGCAGCACGGCCGAGAAGAACCGGTTCTTTTCGCGGGCGGGTCAACTGCTAACGCCCTCGGCAGAGGCCCGACTCGACGGCCTCAAGCAAACCAACCCGGAGAAGATCCTCCAACAGATCGAACAGGCAGGGACGCTATGAAATCATATTCGATCCCGAATATCCAATGGGCAGTGCAGCTTACCGGCCCCGATGAGTTGCGGCTGAACACCAGCAAGCCCGTCCATCAGCCCGGGCCGTATCAGATCCTCGGACAGGTCGAGGCCGTGGGCCTGTGCTTTTCGGATCTGAAGCTCCTCAAGCAGTACTCCAAGCACGCCCGCAAGGAACGCATCGGCAGCGGCATCGACCCGGCGATCCTCAAGGAAATCCCCAGCTATGTCCCCGACGAGATGGCGACTGTGCCCGGTCATGAAACCACGGTGCGGGTTGTCGCCGTCGGCAAGAAGGTCAAGGGTGTCCGCGTGGGGGCGCGGTATTTGGTGGAGACCGACTATCGCTGGCTGCCGACGACCAACTCCAACGCCTCATTCGGATACAACTTCGAAGGGGGCTTGCAGCAATATGTGTTGATGGATCAGCGGGTGATCACCTCGCCGGAGGGCGAGTTGTTTCTGTTGCCGGCCTCTGAGAAGCTCAGCGCGTCGGCGGTGGCGTTGGTGGAACCATGGGCATGCGTCGAAGAAGCGTATGCCGTGCATGAGCGAACTATGCTCAAGGACGGCGGAAAGATGCTGGTGGTATCCGATGGGCCGATTGACAACAAGTTGTTCACGGCTTTTATCGGACGATTCGGAAAACCCGCACAGATCACGCTGGTTTCGAAGGATGCAGGGATCACCGTCGCTAAGATCCCGATTGTTCCCGCTGACTCCGTGACCGCCCTGCCGGAGACGGGGTTCGACGATGTGGTCTATTTCGGCAACGACCCGACCACGGCCGAGGCGCTGTTTGGCAAGCTGGCGGCCAATGGGCTGATCGTCTTTGTGCAGAATGGCCAATCGTTCGGCAGGCCGGTCATCGCGACGGTCGGGCGAGTCCATTACGGCAACATCCGCATGGTCGGGACGTTGGGGTGCGATCCGTCGGAAGCGATGGTTATCCCCCCTACCGGCGAGATTCGTCACGGGGACAAGATCCATGTGATCGGGGCGGCCGGGCCGATGGGCGTGATGCATGTGATCCGCGACCTGTGCCAAGGCGTCGAAGGCGTCGAGGTGTATGCGGCCGACATGGACGATCATCGTTTGGGCCTGCTGAATCGGATCGCCGAACCAATCGCCCGCGAGCGGAATGTCGGCTATCATCCGTACAATCCCACCCGCGGAAAACCCAAGGTGGCCTTCACCTACACGGCCCTGATGGCGCCGGTGCCCAAGCTGGTCGATGGGGCCATTGCCGATTCGGCCGCACATGCGATCATCAATATCTTCGCGGGGATTCCGGCGTCGGTCTCGGCACCGATCGATCTGGACACCTATATCAGAAAACAATTGTACTTCATCGGGACCAGCGGATCGGTGCTGGAGGACATGAAGGTTGTGCTGGCCAAGGTCGAGATGGGGCGGCTGGACACGGACCTGTCGGTGGCGGCGATCACCGGGATGGCCGGGGCCGTGGACGGGATTCGAGCGGTCGAAAAGGCCCTGATCCCCGGAAAGATTCTCGTCTATCCGGCCTGTGAGACTTTGCCTCTGACACCGCTGGATCAACTGGCAAAGGTCCTCCCGGCCGTGGCGGCCAAGCTGGACAACGGGCTATGGAACCTCCGGGCCGAACAAGCCCTGCTGACCCACTTCAACACGAAATGATTCCGTTTAGGACCGGTTTTCCCGGCAACTTTTAAGGAGCAAGGAATGGCAAAGAGCAACGCGGTCGATCAAGCGTATCAACTGGCCAAGGCATCCTATGCCAAGCTCGGCGTGGATACCGACACGGCACTGGACATCCTCAAGGGCATCCCCGTCTCGCTGCATTGCTGGCAAGGCGACGATGTCGGCGGATTTGAACATGCCGGGCAGCTCGACGGGGGTATAGCTGTTACCGGCAACTATCCCGGCAAGGCCCGCACGGCCGACGAACTCCGGGCCGATATCGCGAAGGCGCTCAGCCTCGTGCCGGGGCGGCACCGCGTGAACCTGCATGCCATCTACGCGGAGACCGGCGGAAAGAAGGTCGAACGCACCGACCTCGAATACGCGCATTTCGAGAACTGGGTCAAATGGGCAAGAAAACTTGGCCTCGGCATCGACTTCAATCCGACATTCTTTGCGCATCCCAAGGCGTCATCCGGTTTCACGCTCTCCAGTTCGGACGAGGCGGTCCGCCAATTCTGGGTCCAGCACGGCATTGTGTGCCGGAAGATCGCCGAGAGGATTGGCAAGGAACTGGGCAAGGCGTGCGTGACCAACGTGTGGATTCCCGACGGGTACAAGGACAACCCGGTCGATCGCAAGACGCCGCGGCTGCAACTCGAGAAGTCGCTGGACGAAGTCTTCGCCCGCGAGACGAACCCCAAGCACAACCTCGATGCCGTGGAGTGCAAGTTGTTCGGAATCGGGTCCGAGAGTTATGTGACCGGATCGC